>CAYMQD010000221.1:0-2757 GCA_964392475.1 uncultured Alphaproteobacteria bacterium | reverse complement strand
CAGCCATCTCTATTGCTTCTAAAAATTTAGATATATTTTCTTTGTTGTATTTGTTTTTGTTGGCAATAAATATTAACTCATCATATACTGGTACACCCTCTTCTTCTAAGTAAAAACACTTACCTTTTTCTCCTAGAATTTCCAATTGATTCAATTCAAAGTTTCTAAATGCTCCAAGCACTGCATCCACTTGTCCGCTTAATAACGAAGGAGATAATGACCAGTTTACATTAATAAGTTCTATATCTTTGTAATTAATGCCAGCTTTGATTAAAATACTATTTATTAATGCTTCTTCAATACCAGCAATCGAATAGCCTATTTTTTTTCCTTTTAGATCATTAAGTTGCTTTATTGGACCATTTTCTAGAACCAACAGACAGTTAAGAGGAGTTGCTATAAGTGTACCTATTCTTATCAAAGGCAAACCTTGATGGACTTGCAAATGTAATTGAGGTTGGTAAGAAATAGCTATATCTGCTTCTCCAGCGGCTAATATTTTGGGTGGGTCAGACGGGTTAGCTGGGGCAATAATTTCTACGTCTAAACCTAGTTTTTTAAAATAACCCTTTTCATCTGCAATCATTATTGGACCGTGATCAGGGTTAATGAACCAGTCCAAAAGTAGTTTAATTTTTATATCTTCTGATAAAACATGGGATGAAGAAGTAAAAATCAAAATTAATATAAATAAATATTTTTTAAAATTCATTACGATGCTCTCCCTACGCTGGTACTGCCAGATCAGGTTCAAAGGGTATATCTCAGCCCATTATTAGGCACCCCTGATTAAACAGATATATTAGTACTATTATAACTAAGGTTTAACTAAATTGCACATTAAACTTTTATGGCATTAACCCAAGCATCATGCTTATTGCATACACTTAATGCAAAGATAATATTACTTAAACCACCAACTTTATGAGAGGAAATTGGGGTGTCTTGAGATGGATCAAATAGTTTTTCGGAAAATAAATTAAAATTTTCATCAAAAATCACATGTTTAACTATGTAATGCTCATATCCTCTCATTTCATGACCTGTTGTAACTTCTATTACATCATTACTTTTTTCTATCATTGGGAGGTGTCCATCTATTTTTTTATGCCATCTTCCTGGTTTTTCTGCTGTATAGTATAGGCTTCCAGCAAGTGGACTATCTGATAGCACTTTAGTCAAAGAATGACCTTGTGTAGCATAAGCACTAGTAGAACTTATTAAATTAGCTATACCTATAGTAGAAATAAGTTTTAGAAAATTTCTTTTATCCATTTTAAAACTCTCTTTATATTATTATTGATTATAGTTTATTATAATTAACTATTTAAATTTTTTCTACATTCTGAATATAATTAATATAATCAAAATATTATTTTTGAATTATTATTAAAGGAACAGAACTCTGACAAAACAATCAACTTTGGTATTATTTTCAGGAGGTCAAGATAGCACGACAGTTTTATTCTGGGCTTTAAAGAAGTTTTCTTTAGTTGAAACTATAGGTTTTGAATATGGTCAGAGACACTCTACTGAAATGCAATGTAGAATAGAGGTATTGAAAAAATTAAAAATTCAATTTCCTAAATTAACTAAAAATCTGGGTAAAGATCATATCTTAGATATTGCTTCGATCTCTAAAATCTCAAATTCAGCTTTGACTAATAATGTTAAGATAGAAAATGATAAAAAAGGTATTCCTAACACTTTTGTACCTGGACGAAATTTATTTTTCTTAGTTTTGGCAGGCTCATTAGCGTATAATAGGAAAATAAATACTTTATCAGGAGGTATGTGTGAAACTGATTTTTCTGGATACCCAGATTGCAGACGAGAAACTATAGAATCTCAAGAAAAAGCATTATCCTTAGGTTTAGATAAAGATATAAAAATACTAACCCCTCTAATGTATATGGATAAGGCTTCTATTTGGTTATATGCTAGTAAATATGGAGGAAAAAAATTTTTAGATATAATTATTAATGATACTCATACTTGTTATTTAGGTGATAGGGTTAATAAAAATATTTGGGGGTACGGATGTGGAAAATGTCCATCATGCTTATTAAGATCTCAAGGTTACTTTAATTGGAAAAAACTTTAACTAAATTATTGGAAAGCATAGATAAATATGGAAAAAGACGCTAGGTATAATCTTTCACTTGGAAAAAATGTAGAAATTCAAGATAATCCTGATTTGGCTGTATTAGATAGAATTCAAAATTTACATACTGATACTAATTATGTTACTAGGTTTTCTATACCCGAATTTACTTCCATATGTCCTGTAACTAAACAACCTGACTTTGGTCACTTAATCATAGATTATATTCCTTCAAAATGGTTGATTGAATCTAAATCATTAAAGTATTTTATAGTCTCTTTTAGGAATTTTGGAATATTTCATGAGGATATAACTATAAAAGTTAGTAAGAAAATATTAGCTTGTGTAGAACCAAAATGGCTAAGAATTGGAGGATATTTTTATCCTCGTGGAGGAATTCCAATAGATATATTTTGGCAAAACTGTGAACCACCTCATGGGGTATGGATTCCTGATCCAGGAGTAGATATCTATAAAGGAAGAACATAGTATTATATAGTTTAATAATTATCCATTATAATTACTTTATGGAAACATGATGACAGAAAATTTAAACTTGCGAATAATTAAATCCTATCTTTCCACTTCTGCTAATAATTTGTCTTTATTAAGTGATAATGGCTCAAATCATATTGATAAATTTGCTAATGATA
>CAYMQD010000220.1:0-15221 GCA_964392475.1 uncultured Alphaproteobacteria bacterium | reverse complement strand
AAGGATTGGATAATGGAAATCCTGCAATAAAAGATGATACTCTTCAATTTTGGTCATATATTCCTGATAATATATTAATCTTATTAGCTGTCCCTGTTTTTCCTCATACTTGATATCCAGGAACAACTGCATTACCTCCAGTACCTTTTTCCACTACTAGTCTAAATAATGCCTTCATTGCATCCGATGTATTTTCTGAAATTACTCTCTTCTGATTTAAAGAAGTTTTTTGATCACTATTATCTAATTTTAATATAGTAGGTGTATTCAGAACGCCACCATTCATTAAGGCAGAAACAGAGGCTATAGTTTGTATCGGAGTTACTGCAATACCATAACCATATGAAATAGTAGCGGTCTGTATATCACCACCCCATCTGGATGGAGCCTGAGGTTTGCTTATTTCGTTCATCTCCACTTCTGGAATATCAAGCAGACCAAATCTTTTTAAATATTCTTTTTGGCTTTCAGAACCTAGATCTAGGGCTATTAAGCTTGAACCTATATTTGAGGACTTGGTAAAAACTTCTGATAAGCTTAAATTCTTTTTATATATATACGTATCACGTATAAACTTCTTTCCTAATCGTAAAGGACTACTTACATTGTACATGGAGCCAAAATTTGCTGTCTTTGAATCTAAAGCCGCAGCTATAGTAAATGCCTTAAAAGTTGAACCCATTTCAAAACTAGATAAAGTAGCATTGTTAATATAAGACTTTGCTTTTGGGTCTATTTTTTTGTTAGGGTTAAAGTCAGGAAGGCTAACCATTGCGACTACTACTCCTGTATTAATATCTAAAATCACACCTACCGCCTTTTTTGCTTTATAGAGATTAATACCTTTTATCAATTCCTCTCGAACCACATGCTGGATACGTATATCAAATGATGTGGTAACATCATTTCCTGTAGACAATTTTTTATCGAAATAACCCTCTATTCCAGATTGTCCCAACTGGTCAATATTTACGTGACCTACTACATGGGAAACAAGAGATCCTAGAGGATAGAATCTAAGGGGTTCTGTGCGAAAGTTAAATCCTGGTTCTCCCAAAGAATTTATTTTTGAAGCTAAATTTGGATCTATCTTCCTTTTAATCCAAACAAACTTACGACCACTTGAAAATAATTTTTCAGTTTCTTCTAAATCTATATCATTTAATACTTTTGAAAGCTTAATCGAAGAAGCTTTGGGGTCTCTAATTTTTGATGTATCGGCAAATAATGAATAAGTAAATATAGTCGTGGCCAAAATATTTCCTTCTCTATCAAGTATCTTTCCCCTTTTATCTGACGCGACGCTAGGTTTTGGGTGGTTTTCTAAACCATAAAGACCTCCGGGTAGGACTACCTCTAACAGCCTCATTGTTACTATTAAGCCAACAAAAATTACTAAAGCTTTTAAAAAGTTAATTCTTTGACGACTTATATCCAAATAACTTTCTTTTTGAGTATTTTTAGCAAAATTTTGGCTTAAAACATACATTTTATATTACTTTTCATCATTTAAAGTGCCTTTACTAAGAAGTTGATTTAAATAGCTTATTTCTTGGGAAACTATTAATGGTTTAGAATTTAAATTTAGTAATTCTTTTGATAATTTTTCTATTCTCTTAGGACTGCTTAATAGTGCTAATTCTGCCTCTAAAATTTTAATTTCCTCCTTGTTTTTTTGAGACTTAATTTTTATTTCTAATATTTTTCTATCTATTTCTTGAATTTGATGTTTTATAACTGTCATTAATAAAAATGTTGATAGAAATATTAAAAATGCCCATTTAATAGAAAATAATTTCATCCAATTTACCTTAATTAAGTATTTTATTTTTTAAACGAACTGCAGTTCTTAACCTTGCGGATCTAGATTTATTATTTTTAATCAACTCCTGCTTAGATGGAACTACTACTCTTCTAGTAATTAGAGAAAAAGAAGGTAAAAAATTATTATTATTGATAGGTAAATGTCTTGATGGGTTATGTGGTCTTGATTTTAGCCTAAGAAATTTTTTTACTATTCTATCCTCAATAGAATGAAATGAAACAACAACAAGTCTAGCACCAGGAAGTAGATATTTTTCTGCAGCCTCGAGAGCCTTCTTTATTTCGGATTGCTCTTCATTTACAACCATTCGCAAGGCTTGAAAAGTTCTAGTTGCTGTATCTATTTTTTGGTATTTTTTTGGTTGAGCTCTCCTTACAATTTTAGCAAGTTGTGTGGTATTTTCAATTGGAGTATTTTTTCTCTCAAGACATATAGCTCTAGAAATCTGCTTTGCATATTTTTCATCACTGTTTTCTCTTATAAGATTTACTAAATCCTTTTCTTTATAATTATTTACTATTTCTTTTGCAGTAATCCCCTCACTACTCATTCTCATATCAAGAGGACCATCCACAATAAAAGAAAAACCTCTTGTAGGATCATTTATCTGCATAGAAGATAAACCAAAATCAAAAACCATACCCCCATCTATTTTTACAGTTTTTGCACCAGATAGATGCTTGTCCAGTTCGCTAAAACGACTTTGTATGAATTTAAATCTATTCCCCTCTTTATTTTCTAGAGCTTTTGCATACTTTTTAACTTCAGGATCTCTATCAGTTGCTATTACTTTAGATTTAGCTGCAGACAAAATAGCGCTTGAATAACCACCCATTCCAAATGTGCCATCTAAATAGGTATGATTATCTTTTACCTCTAAGTAATTTACTGCTTCTTCTAATAAAACAGGAATATGGTCAAATGGATTTATTTTTTCATTTACAGGATTATTTCTCACTTAATTAATCCTCTTCTTTATCAAATTTTTTACTTAGTTTTCTCAAACGCATATGTTCATTTGCTCTATCAAGATATTCAGTAAAAGCTTTTGGCTGCCATATTCGAAACCTACGTCCCATTCCTACAAACAGAGCTTCATCATTCAGGTCAATATCAGCCCGGAAAGATTCAGGAATTACTACCCTACCTTCCTGATCAAAATTTAGCATTGAGCCACCAAATAATAGGGTTGCTTCAAACTCATTTCGCTCTAGTAAAGGATCATCTTTGTCAAGCCAGGCTTGTAATGTATTTAAATATTCTTGAGAATATCCGTCTATGGCTAATTTTTCATCAGAACGTTGAGCTACTATACCAGAAAATTCTTCTGATATAAGGTTAGACCTCCATAATGCGGGTACACTTACCCTACCTTTTTTGTCTAATTTATTTAAAAAGCGCCCGATAAATTTAACCATTTAAAATTCTTTTAAGAATAATTTAAAAATTAAAACTATAAAAACACCCAAGTTAATGGGATTATATAGTGGTACCATGGGATTATATGGGAGTCAACGACACAAAATATAAAAAATTTATTATAATTATTAAAAATTAATGATTTTTTAAAAAATTTCCTAATTTTTTCATATTTTACTTAAATCAGGGCTATATATTGAAATATTAGGCTATCTGTTCTTTTTATGTTCTTGAATTCACTCTGTGACCAAAATGGTCGCATAACATTATAATTTAAGATATATATTCAACATATACATAAAAGAATATCCAGACGGCCTATAAGCCGGGTTCTGTCTAGGATGGTCATCCATCTAGGATGCTTGTTACCAAGCACCTCATGCAACCTACCCGGATAGCAACAACGGAGATTTTTGCGGTATAAAACCATGCTATCCCTATTTGGTCTTGCTCCCGATGGGGTTTACCATGCCAATTATGTTGCCACAACTGCGGTGCGCTCTTACCACACCATTTCACCCTTACCTAATATATTAGGCGGTTTTTTTTCTGTTGCACTTTCCCTAAGGTTACCCTCGCCGGGAATTACCCGGCATCGTATCTCCATGGAGCCCGGACTTTCCTCCTCTAATTAATTAAAGGCGACCATCTAGCCGTCTGGATCTATATATTCATCTTTTAGGGCATATTTAGTCAAGAACAAGCTAGAAAAACTTCCTTTATTCTAGCTCTTAAAATATTAAATTTTCTCGTCTTAAAATCATTTGTCAAAAAACGTCTTTTAAAAGCAATTAAAACTTGATTAGTTTTATTTCCTAAAATGCCATCTACTTTTATAGGGTATCCTATGAATTTCAATTCATTTTGAATCTTTTTAATTTCTTGAATGTCTCTTAAATTTGCTGACAAATTGTAACCTATACTATCCGAAACATTTGGACAAAAAGCTAACCCTAGACTAGCAAGCCTTGGCCAATCAAATAATTCACCCGGATCCTTTTTTCTATCAGGCGCAATGTCAGAATGGCCAATAACAGAGCTTGGTTTCAAACCATACTTGAAAATAATCTTTTTTAATAGAGATTCTAGAGTTTGCATTTGCATCTCCTTAAATTTATTATATCCATATTCATGCCCTTGGTTTACTAGTTCTATACCTATAGAACACGAGTTAATATTTTTAATACCTTTCCATTCTGAAATACCTGCATGCCAAGCTCTATGAAATTCTTCCACTAATTTATATAATCTCCCTGATTCATCTATTAGCCAGTGTGCACTTACTTTACTTTCTAAATTACAAAGTCTATCAAGTGCAGCTTTGCAATCTAGCATGCCTGTATAGTGAATAACCACAAATAAAATTTTACTTTCTTGAGGTCTTAAATCATAATTAGGTGAGGCAAAATCTATAATCATTTTACATCTTTTTTGATAAATTTTCTTTTATTGTTGCGAGTTCTAGCCATCTGTCTTCTGAAAGCTTTAAATCAGATTTAAATGTTTTCAGTAATTTTGTTTTTTCTACATACCTTTCCATGGAATCTTTAATTAAATCAGGACTTGATAAGTCTAATTCAGCAAGAGAAATTTCTTCATTTAACATCTCAATCTTCTTTGATAAATTTACTAGTTCTTTTTCCTGATTATAAGAAAATTTTTCTTTTCTTTCATGTTTTTGTTTTTTAGCTCCTTTAGAGTTTTTCTTCACAATTTTATTTTTTTTAAATGAAAAACTAATTTTCGTTTGTAAATTATCTGTAAAACCTCCTACGTGTTCTGACAAATTTCCTTCACTGTCTATCAAAATAATAGAGTTGGCCACATTATCTATAAAATTTCTATCATGACTTACCATTAAGAGTGTCCCTTTATAATCGCTTATAAGGCTCTCTATTAAATCTAAAGTTTCTAAATCTAAATCGTTCGTTGGCTCATCCAAAACTAAAAGATCAACCTCATTTGTAAACATTAAAGCTAAAAATATCCTATTTTGTTCTCCTCCTGAAAATGAATTAATTTTTGAGTTTAAGTGGTCATAACCAAATGAAAAACCTTTTAAATATCCAGTAATATGTCTCTGATTTCCTCTGACCATTACTTGGTCACCGCCATTAGGGCAAAAGGTTTGAATAATAGTTTTATTTAAGTCATAACTGCTTTTTTGCTGGTCAAAATAAGCTATTGAAACTTTGTTATTTAATTTTATTATACCTTCATCTTGTTTAATTTGTCCTGAAAGTAATCCTAAAAGCGTAGACTTACCTGAACCATTTGCGCCTACTATAGCTATTCTATCCCCTTTTATTATACGAGTAGAAAATGATTTTATAACCTTTTTATCACCATATGATTTTTCGATATTTTCTACATTAATTAGTAGTTTAGATTTTAAATTTCCTTTATATATATTCATACTAAGCTGTAGCTCTTGAGATAAAAAAGATTTTTTCAACCTACGTATTTCTTCTAGCTTTTGAAGTCTTCCTTGATTACGTTTACGTCTAGCAGTAACACCTTTTCGTAACCATTCTTCTTCCGAAATAACTTTCTTATTAATTTTTTTAATATTGTATTCTTCTATTTTATCTGTTGCATCTTTCCATCCCTGAAAGTCAGAATAATTAATTTTTCTAATTCTAAGGATTCCTCTATCAATCCAAACTATTTTTTTTGAAACTACTTCTAAAATTCTTCTATCATGACTAATCATTAATACCGCACCTGAAAAATTTTCTAAAAATTCTTCAAGCCACTGTATTGTAGGCAAATCTAGATGGTTGGTAGGTTCATCTAATAGTAACAAATCGGGTTCTAAAACTATTGCTCTACAAAGACTAGCTTTTCTAGATTCCCCACCTGATAGAGAAAAAAATTTTTTATCTCCTGATAAATTCATTTCACTCAATACCTTTTCAACCTTGTAGATATTTAACTCTCCTTCCTTTTGTGCAGATAGTATGTAATCAAATACGCTAAGCTGTTCATCTACAAGAGTTTTCTGATGCATCTCACCAAAAACTATACTTGTATTTAAGATTCTATTCCCTGAATCAAGCTCTATATTTCCGCTTATAGCGGACATCAAAGTAGATTTACCGGAACCGTTACGTCCTACAATACATATCTTATCTTTTTTATAAATTGGAAGCGTAATATTATTAAAAATAGTTTTTCCACCAAGATTTATAGATGCATTTTCAAGTGTCAAAATTGGTGGATGAGACAATCTATTTAATACCTCTTTTACTACTTATAACATCGTAAGCAGAATTTATTTTTGCAAGTCTATCGTTAGCTAAATCAACAAACTCTTTTGGCAGACCCATTCCAACTAAACGGTCAGGATGATAGTCTTTAGCTAGAACTCTATATTTTCTTTTAATTGCTTCATTAGATTCATTTTTATTACAGCCTAAAATTTCGTATGCATGATCCACATTTTTAAAAGATTCTCTTCCCTTAAAATTATCTTTATCAAATTTATGTGATGATTTAATAGACTCTAATGTTATAGAATCTATCTTAAAGATTTCAGCTATCTGATTAATAATCTTTTCTTCGTTAGGGTGTAATTTTCCATCTGCCATAGCAATGAGATAAAGAGAATCCAACAACTGAACAAGCATTTCTTGTTTAGATTTAAATAAATCAGCTAATTGAATGGCATATTTTTCAAAGCCAGAAACGCTACCTTTTGCTTCGTTATATATTATTTTTACTGCATCATAATCATCAGAAGAAAACTCAAAAATTTCATGAAATTTTTGAATTTCATCTCTAGTAACCTGTCCATCTGCTTTTGCTATTTTTGCAGATAAAGAAATTACTCCTGTAGCAAAAATTGTTTGTGCATTATATCCCTTATTAGAGCTTGTAATTTTTTTTTCTCTATCTCTAACTTTATCAACACCGTGTCCTACTATACTTCCTAATATTGCACCCAAAGGACCTCCTAAAGCGAAGCCTGCCGAACCAATCAAAACCTTTCCCCATATAGACATATTTTTCCCCATATATACATATGATAGATTTATATTTGAATTGACTATATCTCAATAGTCATTTTAACTAAAATAAAACAAAAATAAATAAAATAGGAATTATATGTCTCTAATGAATAGTTCTAAAATAGACAGAAATCATGGTTGGCGGTTCTGGGTAGACCGTGGAGGTACTTTTACTGATATTGTTTTTGAAAATCCTGAGGGAAAAATAAATGCCCTTAAATTACTTTCTAATGCGCCAAATAAGTATAGGGACTCTGTTGTTGAAGGAATAATGAGGTGCCTAAAACTATATACTAAGAATAATTTGGTTTCCGAAATTCATATTGGAACTACTGTAGCTACTAATGCTCTTCTAGAAGGTAAAGGAGAACCAACCCTACTATGTATAACTAAAGGTTTCAAAGATGCTTTGAAAATTGGAGATCAAACTCGTCAAGATATATTTGAAAGAATTATTAAAAAACCTAAAATAATTTATAAAAGAGTTGTAGAAATTGACGAACGACTTGATCCAAATGGTAAGGTATTAAAAAAATTAAACACTAACACTTCAATGCTAAAACTTAAAAAAGCATATAAAGAAGGTATAAGATCCGTAGCCATAGTATTTATGCATGGGTATAAATATAGTAAACATGAGAAAATTTTAGAAAAAATAGCACAAGATATAGGCTTCGAACAAATTTCAGTAAGCTATAAGGTTAACCCACTCATAAAATTAATAAATAGAGCTAATACTACTGTAGTAGATGCATACTTATCACCCATTGTGAATCGTTATATAAGCAGCTTAAGAAGCGCTATAAATACTCATTCATTATTATTTATGCAATCTTCTGGTAGGCTTGCTGAGCCAAATAATTTTAAAGGAAAGGATGCCATTTTATCCGGCCCTGCAGGAGGAGTGATTGCGGGAATTTCTACTGCTTCTTCCGAAGGATTCTCTAAAGTTATAGGATTTGACATGGGTGGTACTTCTACAGATGTTTGGCATTATAATGGAGAGTATGAGAGAACAATCGATTCATTGATTGCTGAATATAAAATAAATACGCCAATGCTAAAAATACATACAGTGGCTGCTGGTGGTGGGTCAAAATTAAATTTACATAGTGGACGTTTTGTCGTAGGACCTGAAAGCGCAGCTGCTAACCCTGGCCCCGCATGTTATAGAAAAAATGGTCCATTAACTCTAACAGATTGTAATCTTATTCTTGGACGTATTTCAGCGAAAAATTTTCCGAAATTATTTGGAAAAAGCGGTGATTTAGCAATAGATGATAAAATCCCAAAAATGCTATTCAAAAAACTCTTAAAGAATATAAAAATAAAATTAGACGAAAACAAAACTATTGAAAATATTGCAGAAGGATTCCTATCTATAGCTATTGAAAATATGGCTAACGCTATTAAAAAGATATCTACGCAAAAAGGTCATGATGTTACTGACTATGTTCTAACATGTTTTGGTTCTGCAGCAGCACAACATGCATGTCGCGTAGCTGAAACTTTAGGTATTAGTAAAGTTTTAATTCATCCTCTGGCTGGTGTACTTTCTGCTTATGGAATGGGCCTAGCTGATATAGGAATAATAAAACAGAAATCATTAGAAATAAAGCTTGATAAGTTTGCCATAAATAAATGCAAAAATGTTTTACTAAACCTATATTATGAAGCTAAAAAAGAATTAAAAAGTGATTTAATTAATCAAAATTTAAGAATTCCAGAACTATTTCAACGTTTGCATTTAAGATATTTAGAAACTGACACAACTATTCCAATAAATTATTGTGAAAATATAGATAAAATAATCAAAATATTTGAAAAGAAGCATTTTGACTATTATGGATATTTACATAAGGGAAAGACAATAATAGTTGAATCAATAGAATTAGAGTTAGTACTTAAATCTAAAACTATAAGTTTAAAGAAAAAACAAAATACTAAATATTCTATACAACCTAAACCTAGTGGCAATACATCACTTTATGTTAAGGGAACTTGGAAGAAAGTTCCTTTCTATAAAAGAAATAATTTAAATGCAGGCAACAAAATTTATGGACCTGCTTTAATTTTTGAAACTAACTCAACAACTGTGATAGAAGTGGGTTGGAGTTTGGAAGTAAGTACATTCGGAAGTTTTCTTATCACTAAAGAGAAAGAAAACAACCTAAGACTAAATATTGACACAAAGAACCCTAATCCAATTTTACTAGAAATATTTAATAACTCTTTCATGTCTATAGCAGAGCAAATGGGCGTAGTACTTCAAAAAACAGCACACTCTGTAAATATAAAAGAAAGATTAGATTTTAGCTGTGCCCTATTTGACCAAAAAGGTTCGCTAATAGCAAATGCTCCTCATATACCTATTCATCTTGGATCAATGAGTGAATCCGTTAAGGCAGTTATAGACAAAAAAAAGAATTTTAAATCTGGAGATAGTTTTATTCATAATTCTCCTTACCATGGCGGAACCCACCTTCCAGATATTACCGTAATAACGCCTGTTTTTATTAAAAATAATATTTCTCCAACATTCTACTTAGCAAGTAGAGCACACCATGCGGATATTGGAGGAATCACTCCTGGCTCAATGCCCGCACATTCTAATCATATAGATCAAGAAGGTGCAATGTTTGACTGTGTAGAATTAGTAAAAAACGGAAGGTTGCTCAAAGAGAATATTACTAAAATATTTCTTAAAGAGCCTTATCCTGCAAGAAATTTAGAACAAAATTTATCCGATATTTCAGCACAACTTGCTGCATCTCACGCAGGCATTAATGAATTACAAAAACTAGTTAACGAAAAAGGCCTTGATATCGTATTACACTACATGAAGCATGTTAAAGAAAACGCTAAAAAGACAGTAGAAGATATAATATTAAAATTAGAAGATGGTAGTTTTAACTTATTGTTAGATAATGGATCTCATATTAATGTAAACATTATAGTAAACAAACATAAACCAGAACTTATAATTGATTTTACGAAAAGTTCTCCTCAGCTTTCTGATAACTTCAATGCGCCTTTTTCTGTTTGCCAATCAGCAGTATTATATGTCCTCAGAACTCTAGTTAAACAGTCTATTCCACTAAATGACGGATGTTTAGAATCAGTAAAAATTATAATTCCAAAAGGTTCAATGTTAAATCCAGAATTTCCTGCTGCTGTTGTAGCAGGAAACGTAGAGACCTCTCAATCTATAGTTGATGCAATTAATGGTGCCCTTGGGATTCAAGCAGCTTGTTATGGTACTATGAGTAACTTGACATTTGGAAATAAAAATTTTGGTTATTATGAAACTATTTGTGGAGGAGCTGGAGCAGGATTAGGCTTTGATGGTGCTGATGCCGTTCACTGCCATATGACAAATACCCGCTTAACAGACCCAGAAATATTAGAATTACGTTTTCCAGTAACTTTAGAAGATTTTAAAGTTAGGAAAAAAAGTGGTGGTGAAGGTAAATGGAATGGAGGAAATGGAACAATAAGAAAAATCCGTTTCGAAAAAACTGTTACTATGGTCATTTTGTCCAATAGGAGGAAAGTAGCACCATTCGGTTTAAACGAAGGAAAAAACGGTAAAAAAGGAATAAATAAGATAATTAGATCAGATGGAGTTATAGAAAAACTTAATTATGCAGATAAGGCTATTATGAAAAGAGGTGACATACTCATTATAGAAACTCCTGGAGGAGGAGGTTTCGGAAAAGTAAACTCTTAAATACTTCAATTATTTATTTTGATATATTTTTACGATTTTAAGATTGCATATAACAGCTTATTTTTATACCTTTACCTTAGATATGTTCGGAGAAGAATTTTATGGTAAAGAACACTATAATTTTAATAGCTTTTAAAAAGTATTTATTTTTAACTTTAAGCATGTTTATATTGTGTAGCTGTTCAACTAGCGTAAATAATTTGAATAATAATGGCGATGTAAATGATCCCATTGAATCTATTAACCGTGTTACATTTGCATTTAATGAGGCAGTTGATGAAGCTGTATTAGCTCCTGTAGCAAAGGGGTATAGAGCTTTATTTCCCAGACCAGTAAGAAAGGGAATATCTAACTTTTTGAGCAACTTATCCCAACCTTGGGGGGCAGCAAACTCTGCTTTTCAAGGAAACTTTTCTAATGCAGGTACAGCTATAGGAAGATTTTTAATTAATACTACTATTGGCGTATTAGGTATTTTTGATGTTGCAACGGATATGGGTTTAGAAGAAGTAAAAGAAGACTTTGGGCAAACGCTAGGCGTAGCGGGTGTATCTTCTGGTCCTTATATAGTAATCCCCTTACTCGGCCCTTCCAATGCAAGGGATGTAGTAGGAAGAATAGCTGGTTATTTTGGAGACCCAGTTACTTTTGCCATGCGTCAAGAAAATCATGACAGTTGGATTTGGATAGGAACTGCATTAAGAGGCATCACCTTTAGGGAAGAAAATTTAGAACGCATTGATAACCTTAGGATGTCATCAGTAGACTTTTACGCAACCGTAAGAAGCTTATATAAACAAAGAAGAAACAGAATGATTCAAAATGAATCTACAGACGCTGACGATCCTTTTCAAGACATTGAAGTAGAATAACATAGTTAAAGGAAAGATATGCATTTTTTAAAGATAATATTAATTTCTTTATTTATTTTCTTAAATAGCTTCTCGTATTCAAATGCAATTAGCGAACAAAAAGCTTACGAATTTGTTACAGAATTAGGAAACGAAGCAATAGAAATACTAACACTACCTGTTGAAGATTTAGAAGCAAGAGTTAGCGGCTTTAGAAATTTACTAAACGAAAGATTTGACATAAAACGAATTAGTCTTGCGGTTCTTGGAAGATCTGCAAGAAAAGCAGATAAGGAACAACTATCTCGTTTCCGTATAGCTCTTGAAGAACACATAGTTAGAGTTTACACATCTCAGCTTGGCGCTTATAAAAACCAAGTATTTACTATAAATAAGGTTATAGAAAAAGAAAACGGCGATGCTTTTGTATATACAGCCATAGAACAAGGTGACGTGCCCTCTATAAGTATAGACTGGAGGCTTAGGGAGAGAGATGGAGAACCTAGAGTAATAGATATTGCTGTTGAAGGGGTAAGTTTACTTGCTACCAAAAGAGCTGACTTTAAATCTTTGATTGCTGAAGGTGGAATAGACGGACTAATAAAAACACTGGAAGATTTAAATAAGATGCCAGATCCAGAAGTAGCAGGATCTAAACAATAATTGTCTAAAGTTTCTTTCATCTTTTTATTGGTTTGTATTTAATTCTGTGAGGCTGATCAGCTAGTTCACCAAACCTTTTTTTATAATCAGATTCATAATCGTGATAAGAACCCTGATACCACTCAACATGACTTTCACCCTCAAAAGCAAGTATATGTGTTGAAATTCTATCTAAAAAGTAACGGTCATGGCTCACTACCAAAATACATCCTGAAAAATTTTCTATTGCCTCTTCTAAAGCCCTAAGTGTATCCACATCCAGATCGTTTGTAGGTTCATCCAAGAGTAAAACATTTGCACCAGCCAGCAACATCTTGGCAAGGTTTACACGGTTTCTTTCCCCACCTGATAGATCTGCAACTTTTTTTTGTTGATCGCTACCTTTAAAATTAAACCAGGAAACGTAAGCTCTAGAAGATATAAGTCTATCTCCCAATAATAGTTCTTCAGAACCTGAACTGACTTCATCCCAAACAGTTTTTTCGTTATTCAAGTTTTCTCTGTTTTGATCTATATATCCTAACTTTACTGTCTCTCCTTTAATAATACTTCCAGAATCAGAATCTTCTTCACCAGTTAAAATACGAAACAGTGTAGTTTTCCCAGCTCCGTTAGATCCTATAATTCCTACTATAGCTCCAGCTGGAATTTTGAATGAGAGATTATCAAATAAAACTTTATCACCATAGCTTTTTGTTAAACTTTTTACATCTATTACCATATCACCTAGCCTAGAACCTGATGGAATAAAAATTTGTTGAATAGATTTTACTTTTTCAAAAGCATTAGCTTTTGAAACTAGAGCATCGTATGCACTTATTCTTGCTTGATTTTTAGTTTGGCGGGCTTTTTGGCTAGAATTTACCCAATTTAGCTCCTTAGAAATAGCTTTAACTAAGTTAGTTTGCTCCTTATTTTCCATTAAAAATTGTTTTTGCTTCCTTTCCAAATAATTAGAGTAATTTCCTTCATAAGGACGTAAATTTCCTCTGTCAATTTCAAGAATCCATTGAGCTACATTATCTAGAAAATATCTATCATGAGTTACAGCTACCACGGTTCCTTTATATTCTAAAAGTGAACGTTCAAGCCAAGAAACAGTTTCTGCATCTAGATGATTAGTTGGTTCATCAAGTAGTAATATATCTGGTTCTGAGAGTAATAAACTACATAAGGCAACACGTCTAAGTTCACCACCCGAAAGAGAAGATATATTTGCATCTCCTTCTGGACACCTTAGCGCTTCCATAGCTATTTTTATCTTTCTTTCCAATTGCCAACCATCTGCGGCTTCTATTTTTTCCTGAAGCAATGACTGCCTTGATAGCAATTTATCCATTTCACTATCATCAGTAATGTTAGAAAAACTCAAACTCACTTTTTCAAATTCATCTAAAAGAGATTTAACCTCTTTTACTCCTTTCATAACGTTACCAGTAACATCCAGACTATTATCTAACTCAGGTTCTTGAGGTAAATAACCCACTATCTTACCTTCAGCTGCCCACGCCTCCCCTCCAAACTCAGTATCTAGCCCTGCCATAATCTTTAAAATAGTTGATTTTCCTGCTCCATTTAATCCTAATACACCAATTTTAGCTCCCGGCAAAAATGATAGCCAACCATCTTTTATAATTTTTTTGTCGCCAAAACTTTTATTAAGTCCTTTCATGACGTAAACATATTGATTTGAAGACAAAGCACTCTCCTTAATAAATAACTAAATTAACTTATTTTTATATTTCTAATAAGTTATAGGATATTTCTTTTTGAAGAAATATATATAATATTTTTACCTTATTTTTACTTGGCAAAAGCGCTTAATTATGCTATTGAATATAAGTTAAGAAAAATTAAGGTATTTAAATGAAAATAGCTATCATAAAAGAACGTCATGATTACGAGAAACGTGTGGCAATTACTCCTGAAATAGTGAGAAAATTTGTTTCTACCAATGTTGAAATTATTATAGAATCGAATGCTGGAATTACGAGTAATATTTCGAACTCTGAATTTCAAGATGCAGGTGCTACAATAAAAAGTAGTGCAGAAGCCACATTAAAAGGAGCAGATGTTGCCTTATTAGTTTCAGGACCTAAAAACATTTCTGAAATTAATAAACTTCCTAAGGGAATAATTTTAGTTGGTTTTTTAAACCCATTAGCAAAGCCAGAATTAACAAAGACTTACGCAAAGAAAAATATTACCGCATTCGCTCTCGAACTTATACCAAGAATAAGCCGAGCACAGAATATGGACGCTTTGTCATCACAAAGTAACTTGGCAGGATATAGATCAATTATAGAAGCAGTGTCAATTTTTACAAAAGCTATACCTATGATGATTACTGCAGCAGGGACAATAGCTCCTGCAAAAGTTTTAGTCCTAGGAGCTGGAGTTGCAGGCTTGCAAGCTATAGCTACAGCTAAAAGAATGGGTGCTATAGTTTCAGCTTTTGATGTAAGACCTAGTGTTGAAGAACAGGTCAAAAGTTTGGGGGGGAAATTTATAAAAGTGCAAGATGATGAGGAAACGGACACAGACTCTGGTTATGCAAAAGAAATGAGTGATAAATACAAAAAGAAGCAAAATAAACTAATTCATGAACATACAATTAAATCAGATATAGTAATTACCACTGCATTAATTCCAGGAAAACCAGCACCAATCCTATTAACGAAAAACACTCTAGATTCTATGAAAGAAGGATCAATAATAGTTGA
>CAYMQD010000219.1:0-6123 GCA_964392475.1 uncultured Alphaproteobacteria bacterium | reverse complement strand
TCAAGACACAAATCTCCCAATATTTTTAATTTTTTATCTTTTTTCTTCATTATTTCATTTTAGACAATTTCTTATGAATGTTAAATGAAATCCTGTGAGGTTTTGGGGGTGGGTATTTCTGACTGGATACTTATTGCATTTATAGATTGTGTTTTATTTACCTCTATTCAACACATCTATTATACCAAAACCGTTTTACATTAACCGAGCAATAAGGGGTGTTTTCCCCTTTTAACTTCCAAGTTGGTTTTTTTACTTGGAGGTTATATTTTGCATCTAAACTATTGGAAAACCTTGATTCTGATAGTCCATATATCATTGTTCTTCAATAGTATCCTTACTTGGTAAGTAAGTTGGAGGTTAAAAAAATAAAACCCCCAGTTTTCAACGATTTTGAATCTACTTGGAGGTCACTTGGAAGTCAATTTATTTGTTGAAAGTCACAGAAACCTTGACTTTTTTAATCGTGAATCATTCCCACTCTATTGTGCCAGGAGGTTTGGAAGTTACATCATACACTACTCTATTAATACCTCTTACTTCTCCAATAATGCGATTTGATACATGACTTAAAAATTCTAAATCAAAATTATAAATATCTGCTGTCATACCATCCATAGAAGTTACAGCCCGTAAAGCTAAAACATTTTCATAAGATCGAGTATCTCCCATTACTCCAACTGTTTGCACAGGCAACAAAACGCTAAAAGCCTGCCAAATATCTTGATATAATTTAGCCTTATCTATTTCTTCAATAAAAATTGAATCTGCTTCCTGTAAGATTTTAATTTTGTCTTTCGTTATTTTTCCAGGAATCCTTATTGCTAAACCTGGACCTGGAAAAGGATGTCTGTAAATTAATTCCTTAGGAAGGCCAAGTTCTTTTCCCAATTCTCTAACTTCATCTTTAAAAAGGTCGCGCAGAGGTTCTACAAGTGATAAATTCATATTTTCTGGCAATCCTCCAACATTATGATGTGATTTTATTGTAACTGCAGAACTATTCTCAGAAGAAGCAGATTCTATAACATCTGGATATAAAGTTCCTTGAGCCAAAAAATCAACATTACCTATTTTTTTTGCTTCCTGTTCAAAAACTTCAATAAATTTTTTTCCTATTATTTTTCTTTTTTTCTCAGGATCTGTCACATCTTTTAATGCATGTAAAAAAACATCTTCAGCATTTACCGAAACCAAATTAATATCAAATTTATCCTTGAAAATAGAAATAACCTCATGCATTTCATTCTTACGCATTAAACCATGATCAACAAATACACAAGTAAGTTGGTTTCCAACTGCTTCATTAATAAGGGCTGCTGTAACTGAAGAATCAACACCGCCTGATAAACCGCAAATAACTTTACCCTTTTTTATTTGATTTTTGATATTATTTTTTTGAATTTCTTTAAAGCTTTTCATAGACCAGTTTCTTGAACATTTTGCAATATTTATAACAAAATTTTCAATCAGATTTAGTCCTTCTGGAGTATGTACTACTTCTGGATGGAACTGTAACCCATAAAACAATCTCTCATCATCTTTAACAACCGCATATTGGTCATTTTCCGAAACAGCTACGTGAACAAATCCCTCAGGAAGTTCGCTCACAGTATCTCCGTGGCTCATCCAAACTTGGTAAGAATGATTTTTTTTCCATACATTTTCAAATAATTTACAGTCTTCTATTACTGTAGCCTTGGATTTTCCAAATTCTCTTCTTCCTGATTGTACTACTTTCCCCCCTAAACTAAAGCACATAACTTGCATACCATAGCAAATTCCTAATACAGGAAGACCTAAGTGAAATAGCTTAACAGGCAATTTTATAGATAAATTTTTATAAGCAGATTCAGGTCCGCCTGATAAAATTATACCAGATGTGTTTAGACTATCTATATTTTTCTGCAGTTGATCTGGAGTATATATTTTACAATATACTCCTATTTCCCTAATTCTCCTTGCTATTAACTGGGTAAGTTGGCTTCCACAATCTATAAGTAAAATATTTTCTTTCATTTTCTCAATTATAATTTTTTATGTATAACATAACTGCTTCTTCTAGTTCTGTATAATCCGAACAACCATAGAGGCAAGCTAAACTTAGTTTATTTAAACACACTTTAGCCTTCTCTAAATCGTCAAGCTCTAAATAAACTTCCCCCAAATAATTTAAAGCCCCAGTATGTTCAGTATTTATTGCAAGAGCTTTCTTATACATTTTAATGGAATTATCAAAATTTTGTCTTTTCCGTTCTACATATCCTAGTAGAGTAAAAGCATCTGCATTATTATTTTTTTTAGTAATTTCTTCTAAAACTAGGTAGGCCTTATCATAGTCTCCTTCCTCTACAAGAACATCAGCTTCCTTTAAAGAAGGGCCTTTTAATTCTACTTTCTCAACTCCAGGTATGAAAGCGCTTGGATCTGACATATCACCTTCTCTATTAGCATGAGCATAATGAACTATAAAAATAAATATAAAAAATACATATCTGAGCATTGCTACCTCTTTATGTTTTATTTAGTTCGTCTTAGTCTAGCTAGAAAAAACCCATCTGTCTCATAGTCATGTGGCCTCAAATTAAAATATTTATTTGAAGTTTTAGGTCTAAAATTATTAATTTTTTTTTCCCAATAATAATAACTATCTAATAATTCAAAGTTGTTATTTCTTTTCAAAAAAGAAGTTATTTGATCTTCGTTCTCTGATTTAAAAAATGAACATGTAACATAAGCTAAAATACCATCTTTCTCTATCAAGTCTGACGCTTGCCGCAAAATATTTTCTTGTATTTTTTTGTAATTTATTAACTTAGCCATATCTAATCTAATACCCTCTTCTGGTCTACGCCTCCATGCTCCTGACCCACTACATGGAACATCTGCTAATACTAAATCAAAAAGTCCTTTAATTGTATCAATTGATTCAATCATCTTAATTTTCTTTATACCTGCTCTCTTCATTCTAGGTTTAATTTTCTCTAGTCTTTTTTGTGAAACATCCGAAACAGTTATTGATCCTTCTTCCTCCATATCGGCCCACATAGCAAGAGCCTTTCCACCTCCTCCAGCACAAACATCAGCTACATTCATTCCTTTTTCTGCACCTAAAAGCCTACTCACAATCTGTGAACCTTCATCTTGAACTTCTAAAAATCCTTCCTTAAATAAATTTAATTTAAGAAAATTTAAACGTTTAGATAAACGAATTCCTATTGGGGATACAGGCGTTGCTGTTACATCTAAACCGAGTTCTTTCAATTCAGAAATAACTTTACATCTGGTGATTCTACAAATATTCACCCTTAGATCAATATTAGGCTGCTTAGAAAGTGAATAAAATACATGATTTGATTCATTCCCCAAGCTTCTTTCTATTTCTTTAATAAGCCAATTATGCGTTGAAAATTGTTCCTTGTTGCCTTCGGTTTTTTTAAATTGAGAAATAGTGTTTATTTCATCTTTACTTAAACTTAAAGAGTGAACTCCATCAGTTAGTGTAGAAATGATAAAATCTGGACCATACTCCTCATAATAGCATAAAAGAGCTAATAAGCGTGGATTTGCATTTCTTCCTAAAATTTTGCATTTTTCAGTTAAACGAAAATAATTTCTTAATATTTTAAAAACCATATCTCCAATAAATCTTCTATCGCTACTTCCTGCATAGCGCGTTTTTGATAAGTTTTTTCTAAGAAGGTGATCAGCTGGTGTATTTGAAGCTAAGATATTCTCTAAAACTTCTATAATTACTTCTAATTTGGCACCCGTCCTCAAATACTAGATCTCTGTTTTGTAATTTGGTGCTTCTTTGGTAACAGCAATATCATGAATATGACCTTCACGAACTGCAGCAGGAGTAATCTTTTGAAAAATACAATTTTCTTTCATTGCTGTTAAATTAGAGTTACCTGTATAACCCATCGCAGATTTTAGACCTCCAACTAACTGGAATAATACTTCTGAAACAGCACCCTTAAAAGGCACCCTACCTTCGACTCCTTCTGGAACAAATTTGTTTAGATCAGTTTGATTTTGCTGATAATAGCGATCAGATGACCCATCTGCCATAGCGGCTAAGGACCCCATACCCCTATATGACTTATAGCTTCTACCCTGATACAAAAAAACTTCACCTGGTGCTTCCTCTGTTCCAGCCAATATTGATCCTATCATGACTGAGTCAGCACCTGCACCTATCGCTTTTGAAAGGTCGCCTGAATATCTAATCCCTCCATCAGCTATTAGTGGTGTTGCAGATTCAGTACAAGCTTTATTTACTTCTATAATAGCACTAAATTGGGGAACTCCCACTCCAGTAACCACCCTCGTAGTACAAATTGATCCTGGTCCTATACCTACTTTAACAGCATCAACTCCTGCTTTAATAAGCGCTTTGGCACCCTCATAAGTTGCCACATTACCACCTATTATTTGTGTGTTATTAGATAGCTTCTTTATTTTTTCTATTATTTCTATTACACCTGAAGAATGACCGTGTGCAGTATCTACTACTACTGCATCAACTCCTGCATTTATCAATTTTTTTGCCCTTGTAATACCATCCACGCCTACCCCTGTAGCAGCAGCAACCCTTAATCTTCCTTGTTCATCTTTAGTTGCACTTGGATAACGTTCTGATTTTTCTATGTCTGTTACAGTTATTAATCCAGCACAACAAAAATCGTCATTTACTAGTATTAGTTTCTCTATTTTATGTTTATGTAAAAGTCCCAACGCTTCTTCAGCACTGGTGCCCTCAGGCGCTGTAATCAAATTTTCGCTAGTCATTAGATCAACAACAGGCTGGTTCACATCAGTAGCAAACCTTACATCACGATTTGTAATTATACCCACTACTTTTCTTCTATTATCTACCACAGGAAAACCTGAAATATTATACTTTAATTTCAGTTTCTTTAGCTCGCCTAATTTTGTATTTACTGATACCGTTACAGGATCCACAACCATCCCCGACTCATATTTTTTTACTCTAATAACTTCTCCGGCTTGTTCTTCTGGTTCCATGTTTCTATGAATTACACCTATTCCTCCTGCTTGTGCCATAGCGATAGCTAGTTTAGATTCGGTTACGGTATCCATGGCCGAAGAAACTAAAGGAATATTTAAAGTTATTTCTTTGGTAAATTTTGTAGTAGTTTGCACATTACCAGGGAGCACCCTAGACTCAGCTGGCCGTATTAAAACATCATCGAAAGTGTAGCACTGTTGCAGCTCCACTGCATTCTACTCCTTAGGCTACAAAAATTTACTTATACAATGGTTATTGAAAAATGCCAACAATTATATAAAAATTCATTTAAGTTTGAAGATAACCTCTACATACTATATACACTTCTCTTGATTCTGCTCTACTGGCATTAGGTTTGAAATATGAAACCGATTTAAATTGATTTCTCAAATTTTGAAAGATAAGATCTGCCCCTCCTCCACGAATTAGCTTACAACAAAAAAAACCACCATATTTTAAAATTTTTTCTGTAACATCATAAGAAGCTTCAACAATAGAATCCGATCGCAGTTGATCTGTACTACGATTACCTGTGGATGCTTGTGCCATATCAGATACAACACCATCTACTTTTTGATCAATTATTTTATTTAAAATTAATATTATATCAGGATCAAATATATCAGCCTTTATAAAACTAACATTATTTAAAGGAGTAAAATCATCTATATCTAAGGCTATAATCTTTCCTTTTGTTCCTAAATATTTTTTCAATACTTGAGTCCATCCTCCAGGAGATGCACCTAACTCCAGTATTTGAATACCTTTTTTCAAAATTTTAAAATTTTTATTTATCTCTATTAGCTTCATTGCAGAACGAGATCTATAACCTTCCTTTTTTGCCAACCTAACATATGGATCATTTAATTGCCTAGATAACCAACGTTGCTGACTTCCGTTAAATTTTTTTAATGTTGATTTTTTTAAGCCTATTTTAGGTTTACCTGTCTAATTTTAGAATGTTTATTTTGCATAGACTTATCTTTCTTTCTAAAGATTAAGTAATCTCTTTATAATTTTCTATTATAAGGAACAATTTATTTTGTTTCTGGCATAAATGTTGCTTTTAAATAGTAAACTAATTTAGA
>CAYMQD010000218.1:0-14842 GCA_964392475.1 uncultured Alphaproteobacteria bacterium | reverse complement strand
GAGCTACTAAAGTTTTAGCAAAACATGATGAAAATTACATGCCTCCAGAAGTAGCAGATGCACTTAAAAAATCAGGTAAGTGGAAATATAAGGAAGGTAATAATGAGTATTGAGTTAGGCCATTTTTCTTTAACACTTGCGCTTGGAATTGCCATTCTGACTGGTATTACAGGTATTATTGGTTCATGGAAACAAGATTCTAGGATTATATCGCTATCATGCGGATCTACAATAATACTGTTTTTACTTATACTTTTGGCTTTTATGTCATTAATGAATGCATATATAGTTTCTGATTTCTCAGTTACAAACGTGATATTAAATTCACACTCAGAAAAACCTCTATTATATCGTATATCTGGTGTTTGGAGTAATCACGAGGGTTCATTGTTACTTTGGGTTTTAATATTAACTTTTTATAGCTTTTGTATTTTGGTTTTTAGTAATGAGTTACCTTCTAAATTACTTTCAAGAGTGTTAGCAATTCAAAGCCTTATATCTGCAGGGTTTATTGGTTTTATTCTGTTTACATCTAATCCGTTTTTAAGAACTTTTCCGCCAGTACTAAATGGAAATGGTCTTAATCCAGTATTACAAGATCCAGGATTGGCTTTTCATCCACCTTTGCTTTATATGGGTTATGTAGGAATGTCAGTTCCATTTTCATTTGCTATAGCAGCTTTAATGTCTCACAAAGTAGACTCTATATTTGCTCGTTGGATTCGTCCTTGGGTATTGTGTTCCTGGTGTTTTTTGACATTAGGAATTTCTCTTGGATCATGGTGGGCTTACTATGAATTAGGATGGGGAGGGTGGTGGTTTTGGGATCCAGTAGAGAATGCATCATTCATGCCTTGGCTTGCGGCTACTGCTTTACTTCATTCATCCGTGGTTGCAGAAAAGAGAGAATCTTTAAAGAGTTGGACAATTCTTCTATCAATAATTGCTTTTTCTTTAAGTTTGTTAGGTACTTTTCTGGTTAGATCTGGTGTATTGACCTCTGTTCATGCTTTTGCTTCTGATCCTGCAAGAGGCCTTTATATACTTGCATTTTTTGCAATAGTAACTGGTGGATCTTTAATACTTTTTGCGTTTCGGGCTGTTAACCTCGAATCTAAGGTAAATTTTTCAACTATTTCTAGGGAAAGTGCTTTATTGTTAAATAATGTGTTGTTTTGCGCGGCTACTTGTACAGTGTTATTAGGAACATTATGGCCTTTAATAATAGACGCAATATTTAATAGAGCTATTTCTGTAGGTCCCCCATATTTTGTTGCAGTTTTTCTTCCTCTTTGTATTCCTGCAATTATACTATCTTCATTTAGCCCTATGCTAACTTGGAAAAGATCAGACCTTATTACTGTGCTAAGAAAAATGATGTATGCTGGGTTAGTTACTCTGCTAGTAATTTTTTGTTGTTTTTGGATGATGAAAGGTGCCCACATACCTGGCATTTTAGGTATAGGTTTAGGAACATGGTTAGTGTGTGGCGTTATTACTGAGTGGGCCGAAAGAATAAAACTTGGAAGAATTAAGCTATATGATAGTTATAAAAGAGCAATAAATTTGCCCCGTAGAAATTACGGTATGAGTGTAGCCCATTTTGGAGTAGCAATTTTGGTATTTGGCATTACAGTGTCTAGTGAATGGAAAATAGAAATTGAAAAGATGGTGTTTCCAGGGGAAAAAATTATTTTAGCAAACTATGAAGTTATATTTCAAGGTGTAGAGGAAGTTGAGGGACCTAATTGGCAGGCACAACGGGGTGTTTTTAACGTTAAGAATGGCGATGAACGGTTTAATCTAAATTCAGATAAAAGAATATATTTAGCTTCCAATATGCCTACTACTGAGGCGGGTATCCATTCAAATTTTTTTGGTGATTTATATGTAGTAATTGGAGAAAAGGATAGTAATGATAAAAGTTTAAGAGCGGTAAGACTATATTATAATCCTTTAGTTGGTTGGATATGGTTGGGTGCATTTATAATGGCGCTTGGTGGCCTCATTTCTCTTTCAGATAGATTTTTTAAATTAGGATTTTTTGCGTCAAGAAGTGGTAAAAATGCTTTGGCTACAGAATTATAAAATTTTTTTTTATATTATTCCTTTTTTTGTTTTTCTGATACTTAGTTTACTATTTGTATTTCAGCTGATATCTAAGCACGATCCATATCAAATACAATCTGTATTAATTGGAAAAAAATTTCCTGAGGTTCAGCTTCCACCTTTGATTCAAGGGGAAGAAGGTTTAGAGAGTAAAAAGTTAAATGGGCAAGTATTTCTTATTAATATTTTTGCTTCTTGGTGTGTTCCTTGTCTTGCGGAACATGAAATTTTAATGAGTCTTAAAAAGGAAGGTATTTTGATAAAAGGTATTTCTTACAAGGATAATATCAATGATTCCATAGCATTTATTGAAAAAAATGGTAATCCTTATGATAGTATAGGAATAGATAATGATGGAAGATTTGGTATAGAGTTGGGTATGTATGGTATACCAGAGACTTTTCTTTTAGATTCTAAGGGTATAATACGTTATAGACATGCAGGACAAATTACTGAAAGTTTATTACAAAAAGAATTAATGCCTCTAATAAATAAATTAAAGTTGGAAAATTGATTTTTAAATCTAGATTATTAATTTTTATTTTTATTTTTTTCTCAAACTTCTCCTTTGCACAGATAGATGAAAAAATAGAAAATAAGGTATTGGAGGATAGAGCACAGCTTTTATTCAAGGAGTTAAGATGTATGGTTTGCCAGAATCAATCTTTGTCAGATTCCGATGCTGGATTAGCCATAGACCTGCGTTTATTAATCAGAGAAAAAGTAACCAATGGATCATCAAATTCTGAAATTAAAGATTTTCTGGTAGAGCGTTATGGTGATTACATATTGCTTAAGCCACAATTTTCCTTAGTTAACTTAGTTTTGTGGATGGCTCCAGTATTTTTCTTTCTTTTAATATTTTTTATAGCTTTAAGAAGTATACGTGTTTTAGATTCAGATATAGAGAAGGAAAAAGATTTGAATAAAGATGAAAGTGCAAAGCTCAAAAAAATATTAGATGATTTATAGGAAATTTAATTGGTTTTACTTGTTCTTTTTATAGTTCTTACTTCTTTAACCTTATTTGGACTTATATTTTCAATTGTAAAATACAGACCCTTAAAAACTGATAACCCAAATGTGAATAGGCATTTAAAAGACCAAATACAACAAATTGAAGAAGATAAAAACTTAAAAAGAATGGAAGAAATTGATGCTAGGAGGGCTCAATTTGAAATAACTAAAAAGTTACACGAATTAAAACATAAGAAAGAAATAAAAGTATCAATATTACCTTTATGGGTTATAATAATAATTGCATGTCTTTCTCCTGTGATACCTTGGTATATATATTTTAATTTAGGCTCACCATTTATTCCAGATTTTCCATTTGAAAAACGCGATTCGGTTATGGAAAACTTTCAAAAACAAATTAATGATATGCAAGCTATTCAAGAAGAAAAATTATCTGAAGAAATATTAGGAATGGTTAGTAACCTTGAGACCCGTTTAAAAGAAAACCCTGATGATATTGAGGGTTGGAAAAAACTTGGAAGAGCAAAATTAGTTCTAGGTAAAACTATAGAGGCACGAGAGGCATATGCTAATGCGCGAAAAATTGATTTGTATGATATAGAATCCTTAGAAGGTGAAGCTACTGCTGCTTTATCATCATCTGATAGTAAAAAACCTCTACCAAATGATGTAATAAGTCTTTTTGAAAATTTATTAAATTTAAAAGAAGACCATGCTTTAGCTCTTTTAATAGTGGCAGAGTATAAGGCGAAAGAAGGTCAAATAGAAAAATCTCTAGAACTCTTTAATAAACTACTTAGTATTATTCCGGAAGGTGATGATCAAAAGCAATTGATTTTAGATAGAATGAAAGAGCTAAATGTGCAAAATTGAATGGTTAGCAAAATTAAATTTTACAATTATTTCTTGCTAACTTTTCTTTTAATTTATAAATAACAAACTAAAAAAGAATTGTAAGCATGACACTTTCTTCAAAACAATTTTCCCTAGTAATACCTGTTTATAACGAAGAGGATAATATTAGATCTCTAATTGAGGAAATAAATAATGTGATCCCTAGTTCTATGTGCTTAGAGGTAGTCATAGTTGACGATGCTTCTACAGATGATACTTGCGAGATTATTAAAAATACGATTAAAATTAAAAGCAAAATTCCCTTACATTTGATACGTCATCAAAAGAATTATGGTCAAAGTGCAGGATTACTATCTGGTGTAAGAGCTGCTTCTTGTAACACCATTGTTACTATGGATGGTGATTGTCAAAATGACCCAAAAGATATGATAAAAATGTTGGAGTTATCAAATGATTTAGTTGACCCTTACCTCGTAATTGGTCATAGATATAAAAGACAAGATACGTTAAGCAGAAAAATTGCTTCTCATATAGCTAGAAAAGCTCGTAAATATTTATTAGGTGATATAACTCCAGATACAGGCTGCAGTCTAAAGGTCTTTTCTAAGAAAACGTTTCTTGATTTGCCGTATTTTGATCATATGCATCGCTTTATTCCCGCATTAGTTAAACGTGCGAGCGGGGAAATAATTTCAGTTAATGTAAACCATAGAGCTAGAAAATATGGAAAATCTAAATATAGTAATTGGAGACGCTTTAAGGTTGGCATCATTGATCTTTTGGCTGTTATATGGCTTATAAGGAGATCACCTTTTCCAATAAAATATTATTCTGAAGATTAAATTTAAACTTTGAGGCTTTAAAAATGGAAATAAGTACTACATGGTTAGCTATTGGATTTCTTGGGCAACTTTTTTTCTCTGCCAGGTTTCTATTACAATGGATATATAGTGAAATAAAAAAACGAAGTATAATTCCAAAGGGATTTTGGTATTTTAGTATTGCAGGAGGTTCAATACTTTTTGCCTATGCTCTACACCGGGAAGATCCTGTATTTATTGTTGGTCAAGGAGCGGGTTTATTAATATACGCTAGGAACCTTTATTTTATTCATAGCAGTAAAAATAATGAGGATAAAGATGAAACAAGCGCCTCTTTATGAAATTGCGCAATCTTCTATTTTATTATTATTAGCTATAACTTTTATACGGCTATATTTTAATTACAAGCTTAATTTAGACCTTCATTTTGATGAGGCTCAATATTGGGCTTGGTCTAAAGATTTGGATTGGGGTTATTATTCTAAACCCCCCATGATAGCCTGGATTATTTCTTTTTTTACCTCTATATGTTCTGATAAAGAATTATGTATTCGTTCTGCGTCTCCCCTTTTACATCTTATAACAACATTTTTTATAGGAGCTACAGCATATAGATTAGAAGGAATAAAAGCAGCAGGACTGGCTTGTTTTATATATATATTAATGCCGGGTGTTGCTGTCTCTTCAATGATGGTTACTACTGACGTACCATTGCTTTTATTTGCATCTATCCTAATGTATTTTTCTGTAATCATATTGTCAGCAGAAAAGTTAGACTTAAAGGCGTATTTGCTATTAGGCATAGCTATAGGTTTAAGTATGATGTCTAAGTATGCTATCTTGATGCTTCTCTTAGGAATGACATTTGGTATATTTTTAAGCAAAGGTTTGTATGAAAGAATTTCAAGAAAAGGCTTATTATTAGCTGTATTTGTGTCTTTAATTATTGTTAGTCCAAACGTAATCTGGAATTATATAAATGGGTTCGTAACTTTCCAACATACATTAGATAATGCAAATATGGGAGCTTTAAACTTAAGTATAAAAAGAGTATTTTTTTTCTTATTTTCTCAGTCAGCAGTTTTTGGACCGGTTTCCATAATATTTATGTTATTTGCCTTATTTAGACTTTCTAAGATTAATGGGATTTTAAGGGTTTTATTAGTTACTAGCTTTTTCCCGCTTATCATTATTAGTTTAAGCGCTTTTTTTTCTAAGGCTAATATGAATTGGGCGGCTATTGCTTATGTTCCTGCTAGTATATTTATCTCTTGTTGGTTGTTAAAATTTAAAGATTTTAAAGTAATTACTAAAATTATAATAGGAAGTAATATATTTTTGTCATTTATAATACCTACGTTAATTTATTTAGGTCCTACATTAAATTTTGATCCTTTTTATAAAATGAGAGGTGTAAGTGAATTTGGATATGAAGTAGGATCCAAAGTATCTACAATTGAAGGTGCCTCTCTTTTAGTAGATGATAGAGAAGATTTTGCACATATGCTGTATTATATTTCTCCACTACCAGATAAAATGGCAAAATGGAATGGAAATAACAAAATAGATGACCATTTTGATCTAAGTACGGACAGTAATGATTTAGCTGGAGGACCTGTTGTTCTTTTGACTAGAACTAAACCGACTGGTTCAATGTTAGCTAGAGCTAGGGGTGGTGTTAAAGAATTGGGAGAGGTTATAATGAGGAGAGATTCTAAATATTCTAGGTCATACTTTATGTTTGTTCTTTTAGACTGGTCAGTAGTGCAATTAGATAATCAATAAATTCTAATTACTCTAACTTTGTTCAAGTTCAGTATCCCAATATAAAAAGTCATTCCAACTGACATGTAAATAATTAGGTGGAAATTTTTGTCCAATTTTTTGTAATTCTTGATTAGTAGGCTCTAAAGGTTGTTTGATAGGAGTCATGGATGCATTTTTACAACTTTTGCTACCTTTTAAATGGTTACACTCAGTGCAGGCTGATACTACATTGTTCCAATTAGTTTCCCCTCCTTATGAACGTGGTCTTACATGGTCAAAAGTAAGATCGGAAGCCATAAATCTACTGCCACAGTACTGGCATGTGAACTTATCACGTAAAAAAAGATTGTAACGCGTAAAAGCAACTCTTCTAATTGAAGGAATATATTTTTTTAGAGATATGACGCTAGGTATTTTCATAGAAAATGATGCTGATCTTACTTCATTATCATATTCAGCAATAATATTTACCCTTTCCATGAAAACTGCTTTTATAGAAGCCTGCCAAGACCAAATAGACAAAGGAAAGTAACTTAAAGGTCTATAATCTGCATTTAATACAAGTGCAGGGCTTTGGTAAATATCAACTGCCAAGATTTTTCTCTAACAATTGTTTTAAAAAAACATCATCACTATATATTGCTTTTTTAGTGGTTTTATTAAAAAAATTTATGTTATTCATTTAACTACCAAAAATCATTTATTGTTATTTATATTTATTTGTAATCTTACTTTTATAAAATCTGCCCCTAATTGCAAGCCTATTGCATCAATTGAATGACCTGTATCTGGAGATATATGAGTCTTCACATTAGCGCCTATTTTTTGTAATTTATCTGATGCTAAGTGTAAATTATCTGGAGAGACTCTATCATCCAGTGCTCCATGAATTAAAAAGACATTTAAATTATGTTCTAATTTGTTTTGTGGGTTAGAAATTAGTGCGCCTGAATAAGCAAGAATTCCTGCAAATGGTTTTAGAATTCCAAGATGTAAAGATAGCATGGCTCCTTGACTGAAGCCTACTAATATAATTTTTTCGTAGTTTAGTGAATAATGATTTGCTAATTTATCAATATAATTAACTATATCTTTTGCGGCTTTTTCTGTCCCGCTTATCATGTCTATACTAGACATGTTATTGAGAGAAAACCACTGCTTTCCTGTAGGGTCTATGTCACACTCCTCTGGTCCGTTTGGAGCATAGAAGCTAGTATTAGGAAAAATATTTTGCCAGTGGGTAGCTATTTGAATAAGATCATTTCCATTTGATCCCCATCCGTGAAGAAATATCACTAGTGATTGGGTTTTTTCTTGGCATAATAATGATGGACCTGTTAATTTTCTGAGATGAGACAAAAACTACTCCTTAATCTAAAACTATAATTTATATAACTATGGAAGCTAAAAATAAATTGTAATATTTAATACTAAATTATAAGTTAGCTTTATGATTATGACTGCGCAAACTATAAACATTATTATTTTTGTATCTTTAGCTTTCGTATTATTAATATTGTTGCTGGGAATACTATCAATGTTTAGGAAAGAAGACTATAGGAACAAGTGGTCTAATAAACTGATGAGAGCAAGAGTATTATTCCAGTTTATTGCAATTGTTTTGATTGTATTATTTTCTTTATACGTAGGTCCATTTAAATAATTATTACATTATTTAAAGTTTTATATATAGATTAGATTTAATTTTTGAGTAAGGGACGTTCTATGAGAATATTAGTAGCAGTAAAAAGAGTGATAGATTACAACGTTAAGGTAAGAGTTAAATCTGACTTAACAGGAGTAGAAACAAGTAATGTAAAGATGTCAATGAATCCCTTTGATGAAATTGCTGTAGAAGAGGCAGTAAGAATAAAAGAATCTGGAAAAGCTAGTGAGATTGTAATTGTCTCTATAGGAAATGAGGGTTGTAAAGAGACAATACGAACGGGTCTTGCACTAGGAGCAGATAGAGGTGTACATGTAGTTACTGATTCTATATTAGAACCTATTGCTGTGGCAAAAATATTAAATAGTTTTATAGAAATAGAAATAGTAGATCTTGTTATTATGGGAAAACAAGCTATAGATGATGATTACAATCAAACTGGGCAAATATTATCAGCAATCTTAAATTGGCCTCAAGGGACTTTTTCCTCAGAAGTCAAATTGAATAATAAAGAAGTTACAGTGGTTCGTGAGGTAGACGGAGGACTAGAAACTCTAGCACTTTTATTGCCAGCTGTTATTACTACAGACCTTAGGCTTAATGAGCCTAGATATGCATCATTACCAAATATTATGAAAGCTAAACAAAAGAGCATAGTAGAATTAGAATTGGCGAGCATGGGTATTGATACTAAACCTCGACTAAAAACAATCAAAGTAGAAGAGCCGGCTAAAAAAGAAGGTAAGGTAGTAATTTTTGATGATCCTAAAGATTTAATCAAAGCATTAAAAGATAAAGAAGGTATAATTTAAGGAGTTAAAGATGAGTGCATTAGTAATTGCGGAAACTATTGATGGAACACCTACAAGAGGAGATCTTTCAACTATTACTGCAGCAAAATTGGTTTCAGATAATGTGGATTTAGTGATCATTGGGAATAAAGAAGTCGCTTCAAATTTAAAGATAGAGGAAGTAGAAAAAATTATCTCTATAACAGGTGATATTAAGGGTTTTTTAGCTGAAAATATTGCACCCGTAATCAAAGATTTGTCTGATAATTATTCTCATATAATGGCACCATCTGGAACTTTTGGAAAAAATTTATTGCCTAGAATATCTGGTTTATTGGATGTTCAACAAATTTCAGATGTAATAGAAATATTGGATTCTAATACCTTTATTAGGCCTATTTATGCAGGAAATGCACTAGCTACAGTCTGCTCAAGAGATGACAAAAAGTTACTAACTATTAGGCCTACTTCTTTTGAGCCGGCGTTAATTAGCAACGGCTTTATAAGTATTGTAGAAGGACCTGTTGCAAAAAAATCTAATTTAAGCCGCTACTTAGGAACAGAGTTATCAGAATCTGACAGACCTGAATTAACGGCAGCCAGTATTGTAGTTTCAGGTGGTAGAGGCATAGGTTCTGCAGAAAACTTTTCTATTATAGAGGCTCTAGCAGATAAGTTAGGTGCTGCCGTAGGAGCAAGTCGTGCTGCTGTAGATTCTGGTTTTGTTTCCAATGACTATCAAGTTGGGCAGACAGGTAAAGTTGTAGCACCAGAACTATATATAGCTGTTGGAATTTCAGGTGCCATTCAACATTTGGCTGGTATGAAAGACAGTAAATTAATTGTTGCCGTAAATAAAGATGCGGATGCTCCTATTTTTCAAATAGCAGATTATGGAATCATTGGGGATTTATTTAAAATAATTCCGGATATTACAGAAAGTATATAATTTAGGGTATTTTAAGAAATTCTAACGATATAATAATATTAAATTTATTGGGGTAGACTTGCATATAATTTGTATAGATTTAGAAGGAGTTTTAATACCAGAGATATGGATGGAGCTTGCCGACGTTACAGGCTTGGAGGACTTAAAGTTAACTACCCGTGATATAAAGAACTATGAAGAATTGATGGATCATAGGCTAAGTATCCTTAGTAGAGAAAATTTAGATGCAAACGATTTAATTCGAGTAGTTGCTAAAATCAAACCATTTAAAGGTGCCAGGAAATTTTTAGACGAATTAAGAACCATATATCAAGTAGTAATTCTTTCAGATACATTCTATGAACTTTCAAGGCCTTTATTTGCACAACTTGGTTATCCGACAGTCTTTTGCCATCATTTAGAAGTTACAGATATTAAGCATATAGAAGGATATACAATACGCTTAACTGAACAAAAATTAAAAGCTGTGGAAGCTTTTAAGAAACTTAATTTTAGCACTATAGCTATTGGAGATAGCTACAATGATATCTCAATGCTGCAATCAGCTGATTTAGGTATACTATTTAATGCTCCAGACTACATAAAAAATGAATTTCAAGAATTAAAAACATCAGAAACATACGTTGACCTTTTAGATATAATTGAATATGAAACAAATAGATGAAGTATATTTTTATGAATTTCTTGGCTCTAATAAAAACTTTTATAATAGGATAAAGCGATGATGAAAAATACATACTCTCGTAGAGGGTTTTTGAATAATTTAGGTTCAATAGCTGCTATCAGTATTACGCAGACAAATCTTGCATTAAGTGAAGTGTTAGCGAGAGACCTTAATTTTATAGATTCAGAAACGGATGTACTATTAATTATTGATATGCAAAATGACTTTTGTCCAGGAGGAAGTCTTGGTGTTAAGGGGGGAGATAAAATTATTCCTACTATAAATTTGTTGCAAGAAAAATTTAAATATGTCGTGATGACTCAAGATTGGCATCCTAAAGATCATATTTCATTTGTAGACAATAACCCAGGGAAAGAAGTTTTTTCCTCTATTGAAGTAAGTTATGGGAATCAAACTGTGTGGCCTAGTCACTGCGTCCAAGGTACAGAAGGTGCTGAGTTTCATAAAGATTTAAGTATAGAAAAAGCATGCTTGGTTATAAGGAAAGGTTATAGAAGCACAATTGATTCTTATTCTGCATTTTGGGAGAATGATTTAGTTACTCCAACAGGCCTTGAAGGTGCGCTTAATACTCTTGGTATTAAGAGAGTTTTTTCTTGTGGTCTTGCTTTAGACTTTTGTGTTGGTTTTAGCGCTGTAGATGCTGCAAGAGCGGGTTTTTCTTCATATGTCATTGAAGATGCATCTATGCCAGTGGATTTACCAGAAACAATAAATAACACTTATAAAGCTTTTAGAAAAAATGGTGTTAATACAGTTGATTCAAAAAAAATACTTGAATCATAAACCTTTGAATAGGGATGTAATTTGCTTCTTAAGTTGTTTATCTTTCCAATTTGTAGCTCCTTCTAGTCTAGCGATCTCATGCCCATTCTTGTTTATGAATAGAGTAGTGGGTAGTCCGCGCATAAGAAGTTTTTTCCCAGAATTCATAGTTTTATCAATATATGGAATTAAATCTTTTATATTAAGCTTTTTCCACGTTTTATTTACGGCTTTGATTCCTTCCTTGTCTTGGCTTAGTGGAATTATGTATATATCATTTGACGTAAAATCTTTAATTGAATCATCTAAATCAATTAATTCTTGCATACATGGAGTGCACCAAGAGGCCCATAGAGCTAAAATCACATATTTTCCCTGCCATTGAGATAGTTGTACTTTTGTACCATTTAAATTATAAAATTCTATTATTGGGATGGATTTTGGTGTGTTATGTATAATTAGTTTTCCTAATTCTGAAGAGTAGGCATCGGGTATTAATTTTTGAAAGAAGACGAACGAAATAAAAGTTATAGAAAATAAAAAATAAAATATTTTTCTAATTTTTATTATTAGTGTACTTATATTATAAGAAAATAAAAAAGTTACGGGCATCATTGGAGACCTCTTAGTTATGAAAAATAAGCTTATAAAAAGCGGTGCTACATCTCTTTGGGGTGGGCGTTTTGACAAAGATACTTCTGAATTAATGCGAAAAATCAATTCTTCAATCGGCTTTGATAGACGATTATATAAACAGGATATTCTTGGTTCAAAATGCCACGTAAGGATGCTTGCTAAGTGTCACATTATCTCAAAATCTGAGAGTTTGAAACTAATAAGAGCCCTTGATAAGGTCGAATCAGAGATTGAATCTGGTAAATTTGCATTTAGTGAAGAATATGAAGATATACATTTAAATATAGAAAAAAGAGTTATTCAAATTATTGGTGCAATAGGAGGAAAACTAAACACAGCGAGATCTAGGAATGATCAGGTGGCTACAGATTTAAGGCTTTGGGTTAGAGATTCTATTGATGAGTTAGATGCTTCAATTACTTTGTTACAAAGTTCGCTGTTTGATCACATAGAGAACCATTTTGATACTGTTATGCCTGGTTTTACACATTTACAGCCTGCACAACCAGTAACTTTAGGGCATCATTTACTTGCTTATATACAAATGTTTGGAAGAGATAGGGAAAGGCTTTCAGATACTCGTAAACGTTTAAATGAATGTCCATTAGGTGCCGCAGCTTTAGCAGGAACATCTTTTAATATTGATAGAAATATGACTTCTAAGGAAATGGGTTTTGATAGACCAATGGAAAATTCAATTGATGCAGTTTCAGATAGGGATTTTGTTGTTGAATCTTTATCTAACATAGCTCTGATATCTATGCATCTTTCTAGAATTGCTGAGGAAATGGTTTTGTGGGCAAATCCAGCTTTTGGCTTCATAACTATTTCCGATTCTTTTTCTACAGGATCATCTATTATGCCACAAAAAAAGAATCCAGACGCAGCAGAACTAGTTAGAGGAAAGACAGGAAGAATTATTGGAGCTTTAGTATCACTTTTGACAATGCTAAAAGGATTACCTCTTTCTTATTCAAAAGACATGCAGGAAGATAAAGAACCTATATTTGATGCTTTTGAAAACATTTTATTATGTCTTTCTGCAATCAGAGGTATGCTTGATAATATTACTTTTATGTCTGGTAAGATGAGCGAAATGGCTAAAGCAGGATATACTACGGCAACCGAATTGGCAGATTGGCTGGTAAAAGAAAAAAAAATTCCTTTTAGAGAGGCACATGGGATAGTAGGGAAGATAGTGCTTCTTGCAGAAAAAAATATGTGTTATTTAGAAGAACTTAAATTAGAACAACTGAAAAATATTGAACCTAAAATTACGAAAGAAATTTATTCAGTCTTGAATGTGAATTCCTCGGTTAAGTCAAAAACTAGCTATGGAAGCACTAATCCCAAAGAAGTCAAAAAGTTATTAAAAAGAGCTAAAAAAAGGTGGTTATGAAAAAGTTTTATAACTTACCTCTAATTCTTTTTTTAATACTGATTATTAATTCATGTGGGAGGCGCGGGGATTTAGACAGGCCTATAGACCAGCCTGAATTTTCCAATCCTGCGGTTATAGATGATCGTAGAGTATATAGGTATTAAAATTATATTAGAGAAAATATTATGAATGGGTTTTATTATAGCAAAGATAAAAATTTATATTGCGAAGGTTTAGATATACAAACTATAGCACGGGATATTGGTACGCCTTTTTATTTATATTCTTCTAATATGTTAAAAATGCAATTCCAGGCTTTTAAAAAGGCTTTTGGGCAAACAGATTCACTTATTGCTTATTCAGTAAAGGCAAATTCTAATATAGCTATTTTAAAACTTTTGTCTAATTTGGGTTCTGGTGCAGATATAGTGTCAGGTGGAGAATTAAAAAGGAGTTTATGTGCGGATATATCTCCTAAAAATATAGTTTTTTCAGGAGTAGGAAAAAATTCAAAGGAAATATCTGACGCTGTGGATACTAGAATATTACAATTTAATATCGAATCAGAAGAGGAGTTAAATCTTATAGCTCAAATTTCTAGAGAAAAAGGAGTAACTTCTCCAATTTCATTTAGGGTTAATCCAGATATAGTTGCCGGAGGTCATGATAAAATTTCTACCGGAAAAAAGGGGGATAAATTTGGTATATCTATTGATAAGGCTCCATATTTTTATAACCTAGCTAGAAACATTGAAGGAGTTAGAATATCAGGAATAGATATCCATATAGGATCTCAAATTAATTCTTTATCTCCTTTTAAGCAAGCTTTTTTAAGAATTAGACATTTATATGAAACCCTTACAAGGGACGGTTATAATATTTTAAATATAGATCTTGGAGGTGGATTAGGAGTAAAGCAGATTGGTCAGGATTATTCGCCTCCAACAATTGATGAATACGTAAATCTAGTTAAAAAAACCTTCAAGGGTATAGACAGCAAACTAATAATAGAACCAGGTAGAGTTATAACTGCAGATTCTGGTTTACTGATTGCTTCGGTGTTATACATAAAAGAGGAGGAAAACAAGAAAATAGCAATTATAGATGCAGGTATGAATGACTTAATGCGTCCAGCTTTATACGGAAGTAAACATCATATGATTGTAATTAAAAAAGCTAAATTGTATAATAAATACGATGTCGTGGGACCGGTATGTGAAAGTTCAGATATTTTTTACAAAGAAATAAAGCTTCCTATATTAAAAAAAGATGATCTTTTAGCAATAAAATCTGCAGGAGCATATGGTGCTTCTATGTCTTCATGCTATAATAGTAGAGATTTAATACCAGAGATTTTGGTCTCAGAAAAAAAATATCATACTATAAGGAAAAGGATAGATACTTCAGAACTTATGGCTTATGAGAAAATACCTGATTGG
>CAYMQD010000217.1:0-8464 GCA_964392475.1 uncultured Alphaproteobacteria bacterium | reverse complement strand
GGAGGGCGTGTAAATGAAAAACCTTCAGTTAAACTGGCAGAAAGTTTATATAATTTGCAACTTCCTATAAGGCGGTTAAAAACAGGTACTCCCCCTAGGCTTGATGGCTTAAGTATAGATTGGAATAAATTAGAAAAACAGTTAGGTGACAAAGAGCCAGAAATGCTGTCCTTTCTAAATGTTAGCACAAAACAAAGACAATTGAATTGTCATGTAACTTGGACTAATGAAAAGTGTCACGAAATTATTAAAAAGTCACTGCACAAAAGCCCTATATATTCAGGAGCTATAAATTCTTCAGGTCCCCGTTATTGTCCTTCAATAGAAGATAAAGTTACTAGATTTTCTGATAGAAATAAACACAGAATATTTTTAGAGCCAGAGTGTCTTACAAACAATGTGATATATCCTAATGGTATTTCTACTTCTTTACCGGAAGATGTGCAGCTATCGATGCTTAGAACAATATTTGGACTAGAAAAAGTATCTATGTTAAGGGCAGGTTATGCTATAGAATATGATCATATAGACCCTAGAGCCCTTACAAACACATTAGAATTAAAGACACTCCATGGTCTTTTTCTATCCGGACAAATAAATGGAACAACTGGTTATGAGGAAGCAGCAGCCCAGGGTATTGTTGCTGGTATAAATGCAGCGCGGGCTTGTTTAAATTATAATCCTTGGATTCCAGATAGAGCGGAAGGCTATATAGGTGTAATGGTAAATGATTTGGTGTCTAGGGGTGCACCTGAGCCATATCGCATGTTTACAGCTAGGGCTGAATATAGGCTATTATTAAGATCAGATAACGCAGATCAAAGACTTACGCCTAAAGGTATAGAATTAGGTGTGGTAGAAAAATACAGAAAGTCTAAATATGAAAAAAAGATTGGCTTTATTAATAAGGCACGTAAAGAGATTGAAAGTTTAGAAGCTAGCTCTCGCACCATTATACAAGCAGGTATAAATATTAGAAAGGATGGAAAAAAAAGAAAAGCAACAGAGCTTCTATCATATCCTGACGTGAAAATAACTCATCTGTATAAGATTTGGCCAAATTTAAATCAATTAGAACCCTGGCTAGCAAAACAAATTGAAATAGAGTGCATTTATTTGGCGCATATAGAGAGGCAAAAAGAAAATATAAATTCATACAGAAGAGATCAGAGAGTTTCACTTCCATCCAACTTGAATTACGATTCCATAGGAGGCCTATCTAATGAATCAAAGGAAGCTTTAACAGAGGCTCAGCCGTCTACTTTGGCAATTGCAGCTCGTTTACCAGGTGTTACACCGGCTGCTTTGGCAGCTATATTATCGTATGTGAGAAAGGCAGAGTCTAGAAAAATCAAATATGATAAAGTGTATTAAAACTAAAAAATCATTTAAATTCAATGATTTAGACAAACATAGATTAAATCTCTATATAGAATTACTTACTAAGTGGCAACAAAAGATAAACTTAGTCGGAAGTTCTACCATACAGCAGATTTGGAATAGACATATATATGATTCTATGCAATTGCTATCACACCTTCCAAAGGAAGTAAGAAATAAGAAAATAGTAGATTGTGGTTCTGGCGCTGGTTTCCCTGGTTTAGTGCTATCCGTACTTGGTAGAAAAGATATACTTCTATGTGAAAAAAACCATAAAAAAGTAAGTTTTTTATATGAAGTGTCCAGAGCGATGGATATTAAAGTAGAGATTATAGGAACAAAAGTTGAAAACCTTGAAAAAGGAATAGCGAATGCGGTGGTTGCTAGGGCCTTTGCTCCAGTGAGTAAAATTATAGAAATTTGTCACCCTTTACTTGCTCCTAATGCTCCTATGATACTACTCAAGGGTAAAAATGTAGATAATGAGCTAGAGATAGCTGAAAAGAAATGGAAAATAAATTTTAAAAAATATAGAAGTATAACTTCAAAAGATAGCTACATCTTAAAGATACAAAAAATACAAGAAATTACATTATGACTGGAAAAATTATTGCTGTAGTTAATCAAAAAGGAGGGGTGGGGAAAACTACTACCTCTATGAACCTGGCTACGGCTATGGCAGCTATTAATAAAAAAGTCTTATTGATAGACCTAGATCCGCAAGGAAATTTATCAACAGGTTTAGGGTTAAAATTGAGTGAGAGGAAGCCTAGTGCTTATGATTTACTCCTTGGAGAAATAGATAACTTAGCTGATGCAATAAAAAAAACTGAATTTCCCAATTTATCTATTATTCCTTCAGAAGTTGACTTATATGGGGCAGAGCATGAGTTATTACAAGAGGAAGATAGACTCTTTCGACTGTTTGCTTACAGACAACCTTTTAATGATAATTTTGACTATATATTTATTGATTGCCCCCCCTCATTAGGAGTACTAACTGTAAACGCATTAATAGCAGCAAATTCAGTATTAGTTCCTTTGCAATGTGAGTTTTTTGCTTTAGAAGGACTCTCTCAACTGATCCACACTATAGATAGAGTCAAAAATAACTTTAATAAAAATTTATCTATCGAAGGAATACTTTTGACAATGTTTGATGTAAGAAATAATTTATCCTCAGATGTTGTGGAAGATGTACGAGGACATTTTGGTGATTCTGTATTTGAAACTATTATTCCTAGAAATGTTAGGCTGTCTGAGGCTCCTAGTCACGGAGTTCCTGCGCTGGTTTATGATATATCTTGTCCTGGTTCAAAGGCTTATATAAAATTAGTCAAGGAAATGCTATATAGAATGCAACGTAGTAAAACTATTTTGGATACCAAGAATGCGTAAACGGGGATTAAAAAGAGGGCTAGATTCTCTTTTAGGAGAACCTATAATCCATCCAAATTTAAAAGATTCTAAAAGTAAAATCGAAACCCAAGAATCAATATCCATAGATATTGACTTAATTAAACCCAACCCTTTCCAGCCTAGAAAAAATTTTGATCATGATAGATTAAAAGAGCTTTCTTTATCAATCTCAAAAGATGGGATTATTCAACCGATACTAGTAAGAAAAGATCCAAAATCACCTGGTATATATCAAATAGTAGCAGGAGAAAGAAGATGGAGAGCGGCACAATTAGCTGGCATACATAAGGTTCCTATTATATTTAAAAATTATGATGATAATGTTATGGCAGAACTTGCCTTAATAGAAAATATTCAAAGGGAAGACTTGAATCCTGTTGAAGAGGCATTTGGTTACCAGCGCTTGGTTAATAGATTTGGTCTAACACAGGAGGCAATAGCGACTAAAGTCGGAAAATCAAGAAGCTATATTGCAAATACTCTAAGATTACTAAATTTGACAGATAAAGTAATAAAACTTATTGAACAGGGAAAACTTTCCTCAGGACATGCTAGAGCTTTAATTAATGTTGATAAACCTGAAGAAATAGCACAAATTATTTTAAGTAAGAATTTGAATGTACGGCAAACTGAAGCTTTAGTAAAAAAACTTCTCAAAAAAGACCATAATTACAAAGCAGTAAAAAATGATCCTAATATTAAGTCTTTGGAAGTGAAATTATCAGAAACCACGGGGTTAGTTGTAAAGATTAATGATAGTAAAGGGAAAGGCAGTATAACCTTAAAATATAGTAATCTAGAACAACTTGATAATTTGATAGGAAAATTAAGTTAAAAAATTTTAAAATTATTTAGTTAATAATACTTTTAGCACTGCTTGCTTTAAAATAATTTCAGATTTTATTCTACTTAATTTGCTCATAATTTCAGCTGAACTTAAAGTTTCTAAAACTACACTTAAGCTTTTTAAAGACCATATTTGAAGTTGTTTATTAAAGGCTTCTTTTCTTTTAAAGTGTATTGGGGGCCACAAAGATAAAATAGCTTGGCTTCGGTCATTTGAACTTACAATTGAATGTAAGTTATTAAAGTGTCTAATTAAGATTCTGATAATAGCGATGTTACTTACGCCTTCTGTTGTTAGTCTTTCCAGCGCCCTAAATGAATTCTCAATATTTTTTAACCCTATAGAATCAATTAAAAAATCTTGTGTTACAAGAGAATTATCCCCGAGACATTTTATTGCAAGTTCTAGATTAACTTTTTTATCATTTACATATATAGAAAGTTTTTCTATCTCTGTTTTGGTTATTTCACTATCTTTTCCTAGATGATTAATCAAATAATCCTTTGCCTCTGGTGTTAATTCTAGATCAAACTCCTCTGTGTATAATTTAATAGTATTTTTAAGTGTGTTTGCATCATCGTGGTAACAAGGTAAAGACGCTAGAGATTGTTCTTTTTCAAATAAACTTCTTAGCTTAGAACGGGGGCCTAGGTCAGATGATTCTAAAATAAGATATGCGTCATCAATTCTTACAGGCATATCCAGAAAAGATTTTATCACATTGACAATTGTGTCTTCGCAGTTTTGCAGAATGATTACCCTGCTACTATCACTTAATAAGGAGCCTTGCGAAATAGAACCTAGAAGATCACTAGGATTGGTTAAGATTAAACTAGAATCGAATATTATTTTAGAGAATTCATTAGAATCAGTTCCAGAAATATTTTTAGATATTTTACTACTACTTTGAGATATTAAACCTTGATTGGGCCCATAAATAAGTACAGATCTTACCTTTTTAGGATCTTGTATAAATTTATTAGATAAAGAAGGTGTTAGTTTTACCATATAAAACTTTCCAAAAATCAATTTCTAGAAAAGTAAATTGCTAGGTCATTTACAATCATATTTGCTATTTCCATAGAAGCTTTTTTGATAGCAGCTTTCTCACTTGCAAGCGTTAAGGAAATTTCTTCTAATAATACATTGTAGCTAGCTCGAGCTATAAAATTTCCTTTAGTTATAGGCTTTTCACCTTTAAGGTCGCTTGGTTCAAACAATGCATATTGTGCCTCAAGTGTAATTTCATATCTAGTAATTCTTGTGTTTTCGTCTGTCACTATCCCATTAGTGGTTCTATTTATTTTTACTGCTAATTTCTTTGATTCTGCAGTTAGTCCTTTTCTTCCAATTTTATTGATTAAATGTGTGCGAACAGTTCTACCAGCATCACCTTTAATTTCTCCTATTTCTATGGTTTGGATGCTAAAATCAATTGGATCATCAATATTATATAAAGGCTTAAACCCACAACTAGCTGTTATAACTGCGAGAAAAGCAGTAAAATATATCAAATAGCATCTATATAACAACATTTGCTATTCGGCCAGGAATTATTATTATTCTCTTTGGTTTTTTTCCATTAAGAGTCTTAGCTATAGTAGGTAAATTTAATACTAGGTCTCTAATCTCTGTTTCTTGTGTATCCAGGTTTACTTTAATAATATCCTTCTTTTTTCCATTAATTTGAACAGCAATAGTATGCTTATTTTCAACAAGCAAAGATTTTTCTACTTTAGGCCATTTGGCTTCAGAGATTAGGTTTTTATGGCCCATTAACTTCCATATCTCTTCTGATATATGGGGAATAATAGGAGCAGCCATTATCACCCAAGATTCCATAGATTCTCTAAGAGCCCAATTGTTTAGATTTTTGTATTCATCACTCATAAACAAATTTGATAGCTCTCTTATATGTGCTACTACAACATTATATTTAAAGGATTCAAGAGAGGCTGTTGCTTGTGCAATTGCGTTATGGGTTGCCTTTCTAAGATTTAGAGATTCTACGGAAAATTTTAAAGGAATTTCTTTGTTGAGAGCAGGAATATTAGTCGTTTGAAAAAAACGCCAAACTTTTGATAAATAACGTGATGCGCCATCAACTCCACTAGTGCTCCATTCCAAATCACGTTCTGGAGGACTATCAGAAATCATAAACAATCTTGCAACATCTGCTCCGTAACGTTTTATAATATATACAGGATCAACAACATTCTTTTTAGATTTTGACATTTTCTCTGATCGCCCGATAGTCACAGGATGCCCAGTTTTTTTGTTATACGCTAATTTTCCTTTTTTTATAATTTCTTCAGGAAACAACCAAGAACCTTTGTTGTCTTTGTAGGTTTCATGACAAACCATACCTTGACAAAACATACCATGAAAAGGTTCTGAAAAGTTACATTTACCTATTTTAGATAATGCTCTTATAAAAAAACGTGAATACAATAAGTGCAGAATTGCGTGCTCTATCCCACCTAGATATTGAGTTACTGGACACCATTCTATGATGTCCTCTGATTCTAAGGAGTTTTTATTGTTGATTGTTGCGAACCAGAGATAATACCATGAAGAATCAACAAATGTATCAAAAGTCTGCGTGTCTCTGGACGCAGGTGAATTGCATTTAGGACAAACGGTAGATTGCCATAAATTGTGTCTTTCTAAAGGGTTTCCTGGCTTATTAAAACTAACGTCATCTGGTAATAAAATTGGTATATCTTCCATTTTAACAGGAACTATTCCACAATTATTGCAGTGTATCATTGGCACCGGGCATCCCCAGTATCTTTGCCTAGATATACACCAATCGTGTAATCTATATTGGATTGTTTTATGACCTAATTTTTTCTTTTCAATGCGCTTTTGCACTTCATTTTTAGCTTCTTCAACGGTCATACCATTTAAAAAGAATGAGTTAAAAAGAATACCATGCTCTGTATATGCGGTATTTGTAATAATAGATTCTTGAGAATCATTTGGTTTCACTACGGGTTTGATATCCAGATTTTTTACTTTAGCAAAATCCAAGTCTCTTTGGTCATGAGCGGGAACACCAAATATGGCTCCAGTTCCATATTCCATAACTATAAAATTTGCTATAAATACAGGTAAAAAAACACCATCTAAAAAAGGATGTAGTACTTTTAATCCTGTATCTATTCCTTTTTTTTCTAATTTAGCTATAGCTTCTTCGCTGGTTGCAACCTTGTTACATTCGCTAACAAAAGTAGAAATTTCTTTATCATTTTTAGCAATTATAGTTGCCAATGGGTGAAGTGGCGATAGAGCTAAAAAAGATGCACCAAAAATTGTATCTGGTCTAGTGGTATAAACTTCAATAAATTCAGAAAAATCTTTAATTTTGTTAGATAATCTAAATTGCAAAGTTAATCCTTCTGATTTACCAATCCAATTTTGCTGCATAACTTTAACTTGAGAAGGCCAATTTTTGAGATTATCTAAACCTACCAGTAAATCTTCGGCAAATTCTGTAATAGAAAAAAACCATTGTGGTAAAAGTTTTTTTTCTATTTTTGCTCCAGATCTCCAACCATGTCCGTTTATAACTTGTTCATTGGCTAAGACTGTTTGTTCAGCAGGGTCCCAGTTAGCCCAAGATTCTTTTCTATATGCTATTTTTTCGTTGTATAATTCTATAAATAATTTTTGCTGAATTTCTATATACTTAGGATCGCAGGTGGCAAACTCTTTACTCCAGTCATAGGATAACCCCATTGACTTTAATTGTTCTCTCATGGTTTCTATATTTGATAATGTCCACTTTTTAGGGTGTATATTATTTTCAAATGCGGCATTCTCAGCGGGTAATCCAAACGCATCCCATGCCATGGGGTGAAGAACATTATATCCTTGGGCCCTTTTAAATCTAGCAAGAACATCACCTAAGGTGTAGACACGAACATGACCCATATGGATTCTTCCAGATGGATAAGGGAACATTTCTAATACGTAATAATTTTTCTTTTTTTTATCTTTTTTTGTTAAAAACGCATCTGATTCTTCCCATATTTTTTGCCATTTATCTTCAATTTCTTTGGGATTATAGGTTATTTCTTCACTATTATTTTTCGCTGCAAGAGATTCTTTGTTCATTATTCTACTAAACTTTTAAAAATATTAACCACCTGCTATACTGTCTATACGCAATTCTCGCGCTTTTGTAAGTATAGCATCTTCTATTTCTCTTGATGCATTCGAGCTAATAGGTGCATCTACCCATAGGCCTGCACCTTTTGTCCATATTTGTCTAAATACTGAAACAGTTAGACCATCAGCTCGTAATTCTTTGGTGTTGATTAAGACAGTCATCTTAAATCTTTCTCCTGGACTATCTTGACTAGAGTGCCATTCGGTAATAATCACCCCACCAAATGGGTCAGCATTATCTAGAGGCATGAAGGATAGAGACTCTAAAGTTGCCTGCCAAAGATAAGCATTTACACCTATGCCCATAGCTGCACCTCCGCCACCTTCATTTTTACCAAAAATTCTATTTAAGGAAAGCAAACTGCCTCCTGCTGCTTCTCTGTTCTCTCTTTGTATTTTTTCCTGTGGATATTCTGTCTGTGTAGGTGCTCTTTCCACATTCATTCCTTCAGTTAAAGAAGAGCAAGAATGTACAAAAAGGGAGCCAATCAAAAAAGATATTGCTATACCTATTCTTAGCATGAGTATAACCCTTCGTTTAAATATAACTCATACATTATACTGATAATGAAAAAAAGAAAAGGAGGGTATATTATAATATACCCTCCTTTTCTTTTTTTCATTATCAGTATAATGTATGAGTTA
>CAYMQD010000216.1:0-6332 GCA_964392475.1 uncultured Alphaproteobacteria bacterium | reverse complement strand
ATTACTGGGCATACATATACTTAGAGGATAACTAGTCATACAATCTTTCAAAAAATATTTTAAATCATTATTTTTTATTGCAAAAAAGATACCAAGACAAATATGCTTAAAATACTAAATTATTATTATTTTAATAGCCTATAAAAAGTAAATTTACAGTACTTTAAAACTTTACCTTTAGGAGTTGCTCTATACTTAGCAGTAGCTTTTCTTGATTGCTCTCTTAATCTTTCTTGTCTTTCTGCTTCTGTTAAATTAAGTCTTGGCATTATATAAATTCGTAGCAATCATCTAAGAGTTGCCAGTCCTTTTTTCTTTCATTGTAAGGATATGATTGTTCCCACATTTGATATGTAGTTTCTGCCATTCTAAGACTTCTTTCCCTATCAGATCAACCACACAATACCTCTCTTCTATCAGTAGGTAACTTCATTAAAGTAAGATGAGCATTAATAGTGTATCGCATGCTATGAAAAACCTTTGTAGGTTTACCTTGTAAATTTTTATTTAATCTTTGTTCTCTTGGAAACCCTAAAGACTCTTTATGTCTTCCAAATATTTGACTGATAGCTGGACTTCTTTTTTTATCAGCCCTATTTGTTACCAATTTCTGTTACCCACTTTTTAGATAGTTACCCCAGATTACTGGGAGTATATAGCTATAAAGGGTTTGAGTTGAGTTTGGCGTCCCCAATGGGAAACGAACCCGCGTTCTCCTGCCTGTCAGGCCGGCACTCTAACCAGCTAAGCTAATCAACCTGTTATAGTTTTTTCTTATATTGAATATAGATTTTCTTTTCTTTATTTTTTTGATTTAATTGTATTACATCTATAGAGGAGAGAATATCTCTCGCCAACCTGCCTGACTTGGCAAAGGTGGTTCAACGATGTGGCTGATATGCAACAATAAAGTCATACCTGCCTCTAGTGATGTACTGGAGGTTTTTTTTTGATCTCCAGTTGTAACTTTAACTTTAGGAGATTGAAGAATGAAAAAAAAATCATTTTTAGCCTTAATTCTTATATTAATACTAAGTTCTCTTGTATTTTATGGCTTATATTATTTCAATATACACCAAAACTTTAGAGATCCTAAATATGCATTATTATTAGGATTAATTATTTTAGTAACTCATATGGCAAGTATGTCTATATATTTCTCTTTAGCAGGAAATAATCCTTATTCTTGGAGCAAATATAAAAAAATAAAGGAGATATAAAATGAAAACTATTTTTTTTAATTTAAAATACTTACTAGTGCCTTTTTTCAGCTTAATAACAATTTTAGGTTTATTAAAGGGGGGACTCTATGTTTGGACAGGTGTTTTATTATTTGTTTTTTGCACACTTATTGACACTTTAACAAAAAATATTCATTTAAAAGCTAAGTTTGATGCAAATGGTAATTCCTATGGCGTGAAATATTTTCAATATTTTATTATGTACTTAATGTTAGCAGTATTTATATTGTTACAAGTTGTTTTAGCCTGGAGAATATATCAATACGTAGATCAAATTACTATTCAACAATTAAATTTTTATAGTTTTTCATACTTTAATGGTATTACTTTAAATAATTTAATAGGTGCTATAATATCTACAGGTTTATGGGCAGGGTTAGGTATCATTTATGGACATGAACTATCACATAATAAAAAAGAAGGTTTTTTTATTTCTAGATTAATTATGTCCTTAAGTGGGGCTTCACATTTTACTTATGCTCATGTATATCAGCATCATTTACATTTAGCTCATCAAGATGACCCAGCAACTGCACCAAGAGGAAGAAATGTTTATATGCACACTTGGTTATCTTATGCTGGACAATGTAAGTTTTCTTATGATTTAGAAAAAGAAAAATTAAAAAGAAAAGGAAAATCTTTTTTTAGTTTAGAAAATAAGTGGATTTTGGGATATTTATACAGTTTACCATCTATTGTGTTATTTGTATGGACAGGCGGTATAATAGGTCTTTTATCTATAGTATTAGTTTGTATATTATCTAATTTCCTATTGGAAGCACTTAATTTCATGGGACATTACGGCTTAGTCAGAGAAAATGGAAAACCAATAGAGCACAGACATTCTTGGGACAATGATTCTGTGTTTACAGATTGGTTTTTTATAGCTATTGGAAGGCAGTGTGATCATCATGTTAGAGGAGAAACCTATTTTTGGGAACTAGATGACGTAAAGGGTCCAAATTATGGCATTGGGTATTTCACTTTATTTCTTTTTACACTTATTCCCCCTATATTTAGAGTTTATATTAAAAAGCATCTTGATAATTGGGATAAAAAATATGCAAATCAAAAAGAGAAAGAAATAGCTAGTACTTTTAAATCTTATTAATTATTACAGTATACTCTAGAACTTTTCTTAGAAGTTCTAGAGTATCTAGGATTCTTTATTATGTTAAACTTTATAAAAAATAAAACCTACAATGTAGAGTTAGTTCCTAGCTCAAAAAATTTTATTATTAAAAAAAACCAAAATCTATTATCAGTTGCTCTTGAAAATAAGATAGCCTGGCCTTTTAAATGTAGAGTAGGAAGTTGCGGAACATGCGTATGTAAATTACTAGATGGTAAAATTTCTCCTGAAATTGATTTTAGTTATGTCTTAAATCAGGAACAAATAAAAGAAGGATATATACTAGCATGCAAAAGTAGTGTTAAGTCTAATATTAAAGTAAAAGTAAAACTCAAAAAGTAGCTTGCAGTATTATTAAGCTACTGTTTAAGCTGGCGTCCCCAACGGAAATCTAACCCGTCAGATATAACTATAAAAAGTCCTAGTTTATAAGGATTTACATAGGTTTTATGTGCCGTATAATACGCTAGAATACCATACTTATATGTTAATTTACTGTACCAAAACCTTACTAAATCTGTACCAAGATTAACCAGAATTTTTAGGTTTACCTCTTTTATTTTAGTCAAATAAATTTATAAACAGTTGACATATTTTTACTTATGGTATTATTTATTAGAATATTGTTTATATAAATAGAAAGTTAAGTAGGTTATAATGAATATCAGTTTAAAGTACATTCTAACCTTTCTATTAATTTTACTTTCCATATCTTTATTAGTTCTTTTTTTGCCATTTGCTAATTCTTCTAAAACAGTTAGGTACGATAATAAATGCAAAGAAACCGTAAATTATGTAATAACAGACAAATATAAAATAGCTAGAATTCATAACGAATTTGATGTTAGTTTAGGTCAAATAGAAGAGTTCTCTCATAGATATTATCTTTTTGAACAATTTATGCATTATATGCGATATGTTGAATTTAAAAATAAGCCTCATCATTCGATTGCTCCATACGTAGAAGCAATAAATAAATACAAAAAAATAGAAGATGTTGCTATTACAAAACTAATACCTGAATATAAGGAAAAATTTTTAGAAAAAAAATATAGAAACCTGACTATGAGGTCTATACGATTACTAAGTGATATAGATAAAGATGGGTTACCTGAGATAAATACTTCCTCTATAAACGCCAGGTGTACCAAAAGTTACAAAAATTATTATATTAAAAGCACATCAATTAATTTTAATAAAAAAAGAAACTATTTAGAAAGTATTGCTGTAAAAATTATTGATAATGATTTACTTTATGATAATGAACTTAAGTCTAATCTAGAAAAATATAAAAAAACTACCAACTTTAATGGCAATGAAATCTATAAGGGCAATATAAATACTATATATAATTTTAATCAAAAAGTTGTTAATCAGGAAGAGATAAATAATGGAAAAAATAATTTTACAATCATAAATAAAAATAGGCTAATTTTATCAGCGAAAAAATCAATAATTAGCAAAAATTTCATCTTAAATATTAATAAGGATAACAAGTTAGAAATATTAAACAAAAAAGATTTATCTAAGGTATACATAAAAGAATTACAAAATATCTTTTTTAATAATATTTATTGCTTCCAAAAATTAGATGATATAAATGAAAACGGGATACAAGAGTTTTTAGTTTGTAATAAAAAAACTATTTATTTAATAGAACCCACTCCATCAAAAATAAATTTTTTGAAGGTTACCTCTGATTTCAGAAACAACCGTTTATCATTTGGCTCTGTAGGCGATTATAATTCAGATAGAATAAAAGATTTTTGGGTAGTTAATCCATATTACAAAAGTGGTATTGATGAAAAAGTGACTGGTTATGCAGGTTTAATAGATGGAAAAAAAATATTAGCATCTTTTAACTCTAAAAAAGAGAAAATTCAATTGAATGAATTAATTATCAAAGAAATTTATGGAAGTAATAAAATCCCCAATTCAGAAGTGTCAGGATATAAACTGGCAAACACTTCTATAGGATACAAAATATCAAACAAAGCAGGAGACCATGATAATGATGGTATTAATGATTTCGTTTTGATGATGCATTACTCTTACTCAAAAGCAGGAAGTCTACACATATTATCTGGAAAAGATTTACAAAAAATGCCTAAGAAAATTTTACTAAATGAAAAAGATTTTAAATATGTAATTAGTTCATTCCTATCATATTTAGGACCAGGTTTATTTACGGGCTACGATTTTAATAAAGATGGATATGATGATATTGTAGTAAGTGCAGATATGGACCATGAAGCTGGATATGCTGCTGGGGCAATCTATATTTTGTCAGGAAAAAAAATATTCAATTAGTTCTTTAGTGTGTCATTCTTTTTTTACTTATTTTCATCATCATTAGTCTACATTTTTATAATTCTTATTAAGATAATAAAATTAAACAACATTAAATTATATCTTACTTATTTAATTATAAAAAAAATAATTAAACTCCTTTTAAAAGCATTAAAACTTGACTGGCACTAATTTTGCTAGATTTATTATGTTACAAATGATGAAACAAGAAACTAAAAATAATTAATTGCAAAGAATCCAATATAATTGCTTTCCTTTATGTGACTCTCAAGACTTGCATCCAGCCCATCTAGCTGATTGTAGCAACCATGCTTTATATATGGAAAAAATAAGCACCAACTATGCAATGGGTGGATTGCAACCAATGTGGTCATCAATTTGTAGATGGTTATTTTAGTGAAGAAGCCTTACTTTTAATATTCTCGAAAACTAATGAAAATCAAAAAATTGGATATCAAATAGAAAAACAAAGAGCTATCTCATCTAAAATTATTGAAAAAGTTTTACCCTATCAATTTGAAGGAAATTGGCTTGATATAGGTTTTGGAAATGGCTCTTTATTATTTACTGCTCAAGAGTATGGCTTTAATCCTGTAGGTATAGATTTGAGAAAAGAAAATTCTGAGCTTATGAAAAAAATTGGAATTGAAGCTTATTGTGAGCCTGTTGAAAATATCAATTTTAAAAGCAATTTTTCTGTTATTAGCATGATGGATGTTTTAGAACATATTCCCTATCCTAGACTTACCTTAAAAAAATTAAATACTATTTAAAAAAAAGATGGATGTATAATTATCTCGATGCCAAATTCAGAAACATTAATTTGGGAATTAATGAATCAAAATAACTTAAATCTTTATTTGAAAGAAATTGAACACTATCATAATTTTAGTAGAACTAGGATTTATTCATTACTAGAAGAATTTGGTTTTATGCCTATTAAGTATGGCATTAGTACTAGGTAGGGATGTAGTATGGAAATTTTAGCTATTAAAAAATAATCAATTAGAGTTTAATTATAAATTATAAAACTAAAGTCATTAACCTTATTCAATTTTAGAATATTCAGATAATGTCTTTTTAATCTTACTAAATTTTTTCTTATTATTATGATTAATTTCTTCTAATTCATGTATCATTTTATTATTGTTTATAGAATACTTATAAAACTTTATTTAGAGTGATTAGTAATGATTAAAAGTAGCAGACTATAAATTATATGACTGCTATACAAAGTTTATATTCATAATGGTATTGTTCTTGCTAGAAATTAAATTTATAAACTGTAAATGCAAAATCCTTCTAATGAAATACTTATAAGTCTGACAAACCTTTTTAATAAAGGTCAATATTTAGAGGCTGAAAAATTAGCAATAAATATCACTAATAGTTTCCCAAACAACCAACTTAGCTGGAAAGTCTTGGGATTGCTTTGGAGAAGCAATAATAAATTAGTTGAATCTCTATATGCATTAAAAAAAAACAGTAGCACTTCATCCACAAGAAGCTGACGCATATAATAACTTAGGAGAATTACAAAAGGACTTAGGGATGCTTCAAGATGCAGAAGTTAGCTTTAGAAAAGCTATAGAAATTAATACACAATATTCTTACGCATACTACAATTTAGGTAATGTATTAAATTTGCA
>CAYMQD010000215.1:0-2589 GCA_964392475.1 uncultured Alphaproteobacteria bacterium | reverse complement strand
CCGCCGCATCAACAGCTGCTAATTCTTTCAAAGTATTTGACATAGCTTTAGCTAGATGTGCTGCTGGCGCCGCATCTTTATCATGTTATCAAGCAGCAATAGCTATAGCAGCTAAATGCGAACCGCAGCACCCATTTTTAGCAAAATATAGACTTTTTTCTAGAGGTAGATGGCCACTATCAATAGTAAAATCTCACTTTTACATATTTTGAAACCTTAACTATAAATTGAAAGAAGCTAGAGTAATTTAGTAAGTTCATTAATTTAAATAAGTGGTATAACTATGAATGCAATACAAAATATTTTAGATATGGGCCAAAAAAATGGAGGAAAAATTGCCCTAATTGCAGACAATAGAAAAATCACCTATAGTAATTTGGAAAAGTCTATATGGGGGTATAGTAATATCCTTATTAATCACGGGATAAAAATAAATGATAGAATAGCAATTTTTCTTGAGGATAGTCCATCGCACATAACCCTGCATTTGGCTACAATGATGATCGGAGCAGTACCTATATCCCTAAATACTAGACTTACGGAAATAGAAATATTAAATATTTTGAAAGATTCTATTCCTAGCTTATTTGTCTCTAACTCTAAATTATTAAATAAAAATAAAATTAAAAAATTAGAAATTAGTTCTAAAACTTCATATTTAGATTCTAGCGTATTAGAGAATATTCCGAATAACTATAAATTTAAGCCTAATAGAATAGTATCATACAAACCTAATACCCCTGCTTTTATGTTATATTCATCAGGTACTACTGGTAATCCCAAAGGAGTAGTGCATGGATATAGCACTTTAGACCAAGTAGATTCAATCTATGATAAGACTTTTAAAGTTAATGCAGGCGATATAGTTTTCTGTAGTTCAAAATTATTTTTTGCCTATGCTCTAGGAAATGGATATCTAGGACCATTAAAAAGAGGCCTCACAATTATACTAAATCCGAAATGGCCAACAATTTCCGGAATAATAAAAGTTTTAAGCTCATATAAAGTAAAGATTTTTTTTAGTGTACCAAGTATTTACAGGCGTTTATATAAACAAAAAAAAACACACACACACCTCAAAAAAATTAAATATTGTATTTCTGCAGGCGAAAGATTGCCGAATAACTTGCATACATCTTGGTATAAAACTATTGGAAATATGATACTTGATTGCTACGGGACTTCAGAAACAGTCGTATTAATAGTAGTGTCAAGTCCATCAAATAAAGACAACCTAACCATTAAACAACCAGTGAAAGAAGCTAAATATAAATTACAAACAAAAAGGTGTTTAAATAATAAAAATAGCAAATATGGAATATTATGGATAAAGCATCCTGCAAATGCATAAGGGTATTGGAATCGACCTAGTGAACAAAATTCTATATTTAAAAAAGGATGGATTAATACTGGAGATATATGGAAAATAGACAAAAAAGGTAGTTGGCATCACCAAGGACGCTCAGATAATCTTATAAAGATTGCCGGCCAATGGGTGAATCCCCTAGAATTAGAAGAACTAATTATAAGCATTCCAGAAATAAGTGAAGTCGCTACTTCTTTATTTAAGACAGAAACAGGTTACAAAAGACTTGCTCTTTTTGTTGTATCTCACAAAAAATCTTATGAAAAATTGATTTCTGAAAAAATCACCCTGATCGTTAATAAGTTGCCTAAATATAAACGACCAAAAGTTATTAAAATTGTAGACGAACTTCCTTATACAGCAACTGGAAAAATTAAAAGATCTTCCCTTTTAGAACTTCTTAAAGGTTAATTAATGAACACAAAACAAAAAAATACGTCTACATTTTCATATTATAAACTTATTGTGAACTGGGGTGACTGTGACCCAGCAGGTATTGTGTTTTATCCAAATTTTTATAAATGGTTTGACGAATCGCACTGGTTTTACTTTAAAAAATTAGGAATTCCAATACCAGACCTTAAAGTTAAATATGGTATTGTAGGGTTGCCTCTGGTTGATACTGGTGCAAAATTTTTGGTTCCTTGTATGCAAGACCAAGAACTTACAGTAAAAACATCTATAGAAAAAATTACAAACAAAACTTTTACTTTTAAGCATGAAATTTTATTAGAGCAAGCTATTGCTGTAAGTGGATATGAGGTAAGAATATGGGCTTCTAAAAATAACTCAGGAAATCTTATAACCTCTAATATTCCATACGAAATCTTAAAGATTATAAAATCCTAAAACTTTTAAAAAAATTTATAGAAACCTAATAGCATTAAGAACATTAGAACACCTTATATTATACCATTATAATAAAATCAGAAACTCTTTTCTTTTGATTGAGTATTAGTGATGCTCTATTGATCCTTTAGAAGAAGTAAGCTCTCAAGAAATTTTGCCTCCTGATTCCTTCCAGGAATTAAATCCGCCTACTAAATTAGAAACGTTTAAATATCCCATATCTTTAAGTGCTTTAGCCGCAAGAGCACCACGCCCCCCTACCGCGCAATATACTATTATTTCCGACTCTTCTTTAATTCTTTGATCATATAAAGGGCTCTCAGGGTCTACAGTAAATTCAAGCATACCCCTAGGTACACAAATTGCCTTACTAG
>CAYMQD010000214.1:0-3517 GCA_964392475.1 uncultured Alphaproteobacteria bacterium | reverse complement strand
ACCTAAAATTCTGCGGACTTGATCAAGGCCCAGGCCTTGGTCGCCAAGAAAATCTTTGACCGCCTTCTGCTAGTGATCCCTGCCAGCGCTCATAGCCCTCAAATCTTCGCCCGAGAATAATTCTAACGGTTATGAGTGCCGATATGTTTAAAAATGTTAGCCAAATACTTTGCGAATGATTATTATTCTCATAATCTAATTGCTAGAGAGCATCCGATGACAGACATAACTTCAGTTTATAATGTACACAGCATTGATGAATTTAAAATTGTACGATTGGTGCGACGATTTATTTTAGAAAGGCCTCAAAATAAATTAGAGGGAGGCAGTGGACGATTGATTGGGGTCGTTACTGGTTCATTAAATAAATTTATTGGTCTGTTACGCCTAAACGACCCATTTGTTGTAAATTTGAGTTCCATCCGAGATCATGACGTAACCTTATTTGAGTTGCAGTTGCTTTATGCAATTTCGAAAATACGAGCTGGTGACATTAGAACCGTTGATGAATTATTAAAGTGGTGGTTGCCTGAAGATAAGGTAAAAATTGGACGTACTTTGCTGTCTACCGTCGCAAAGGCTGTTGCAGAGTTAGACGAAAAAGGGCTGCCTAGTTCATGGTACTGTGAGCGTATACTTTCGCAACCATTCAAAAAAATTTGCCTAAGAAATTTGAAAACCTCTGTTTTTTTGACCGTGAACAAGAAAGAGAATGGGGATCCTTTTCAGGTTTACAGATCCCGCCGCTCTATTCACTGAGGAAGAGCTATGGTTGCGGAACCCCTTGTTGAAATAGATAACTTGCATGTCAACTTTCCAACTGGTGGAGAGGACGTGAAAGCTGTGCGCGGTGTGTCTTTTGAAGTTTATAAAGGAGAAACGCTTGGAGTGGTTGGAGAGTCCGGTTCGGGCAAGTCAGTTACATCAATGACCCTTCTTAGGCTTAATGACATGGCTGGCGCGTATGTACCGGAAGGAAAGATTTTTCTTAATAGTGAACGTATTGGTCGGACTGAATTGGTTCAAGCGAGTGATTCGACGATGAGCTATATTAGAGGCCACGAGATAGCAATGATATTTCAAGAACCGATGACTTGTTTGAATCCTGTTCTTGATATCCGACTGCAGCTTACGGAAGGTTTAATAAAACATCAGAACATAAGCGAAGCACAGGCTGAAATTAAGGCTCTTGAGTTGCTGCATAGGGTGCGCATTCCAGATCCTGAGCAGAAGCTAAACCAATATCCGCACAATCTTTCAGGAGGTATGCGGCAGCGCGTAATGATTGCTATGGCCTTGACTTGTGGCCCGTCACTTTTGATAGCGGACGAACCGACCACAGCTTTGGATGTAACTATTCAAGCGCAAATCTTAGATTTGATTAAAGATCTTCAGAATGAGTTTCGAATGTCTGTCCTTTTTATTACACATGATATGGCTGTAATTGCGGAGATGGCAGACCGTGTTGTGGTAATGTTCAATGGAAAAATTGTTGAACAAGGGCCTGTCAATCAGATTTTTCATGACCCTCAACATGATTACACCAAAAAACTTATAAGCGCAGTACCGCGAATTGGTAGTATGGCAGGTAAAAGCCAACCTGAGAAATTTCCATCCATTATGAGTTAACGTGAGATCCGATTTAACCGTCTCGATAAATTAAGGAGCCTTAATGCTCGCGCCAGCTAACATTTTAGAAGTTAAAGACCTCACAACCCGTTTCGATATAACAGATGGGGTTTTGAGCAAGCCTCGCGCCCGCGTTCACGCAGTTGAAGATGTTTCTTTCGAGATTGGTAAGGCTGAGACTCTTGGTCTAGTTGGCGAAAGTGGCTGTGGTAAGACGACTACCGGGCGTACAATTCTAGGGCTTGAGCCCGCAACATCTGGAGATATTATTTTTAACGGAAAGTCGGTATTCGAATATAATCAGGCTGAGCGGATAGAGTTTAGCCGTTCTGTTCAGATGATTTTTCAAGACCCTTATTCATCGCTTAATCCTCGCATGTCTGTCCTTAGCACGCTCAGTGAGCCGATTCGTGTGCATAAACTATACAGTGGTAATGCAGTGAATGAACGCGTTGGAGATCTGCTCAAAAAAGTCAATTTGGACGCGGCAATGGCCAAACGTTATCCACATGAATTTAGCGGTGGTCAGCGGCAGCGTATCTCTATAGCCAGGGCTCTTGCGCTTGATCCCAAATTAATTGTGTGTGACGAGGCTGTTTCAGCTTTAGACGTGACTATCAAGGCAGAAGTAATAAATTTACTTATGGACCTTCAAGCGGAGTTTGGACTTTCATATTTATTCATCAGCCACGATATGGCAGTAGTTGAGCGAATAAGCCATCGTGTTGCAGTAATGTATTTAGGGCGCATTGTTGAGATTGGCCCCCGTTCAGCGATTTTCGAGCATCCAGCACATGATTACACTAAAAAATTACTGGGGGCTGTGCCTGTTGCAGATCCGGATCTACGTCGTACAGAACGAACACTTACACATGACGAAATTCCAAGTGCGATCAAACCATTAGACTTCACGCCTTCAAAGATAGAGTATGAACAGGTTGGGGATGGTCACTTTGTAGCAAGAGAAAGACCAGAATTTCAAAGGAGGTGGGCGTAGTAAAATAGTGGTTTTTTCGTTATAGGCTTAACCATGTGGTCTCTTGTTCCATTAGCAATGGTCAAGTAAATCTAGGGCAAGTAAACCACTCCCAACTTCGGAGTCTAAAATTATGGAATTAAGCGGTAAGATTGTCTAACTCCTCCCCGAGAAGTCAGGGCCAGGTTGTGCCCCGAGCGAAATGACCGCAAATGGGTTTCATCTGCAGGATTAATAACGTCACAATCATTAGGACTCGTCGGAGCTACCCGCTTACCAGCTTTATAAAAACCGTTTTGCGCAAGATGTTTTGAGTCCCCTGTGCACTAAATGTCTGTTTCTAAACTAAACAAAAAACAAAACCGACTGCCAGCTAGCATAAAGCAAAAAAAGCCAAACCAATCCTTTCATCGTGAAGAAAAAAATGACAAGTACACCTAAGCGTTTAATATGATTGCTGATTTTATCATTCATACTGTTAAATTGGCATTATGAGCTTGGCTGGCAGTCTAATTTGATTTGGGCTAGTGATACGATGCAGGGCTATCTGTTGCACGGAGTACAGATTTTGCCTCTGTAGGATGGAAATATCCCCGCTAGTATACCATACCAGCGGGGATTGGTAATTATATTATTTAGTCACATCCTTCTACAAATATAAAAAATTTGGGACACTGCGAATGAGTGAAGAAAAAGGAACCTTAACTTCCATTGACCACATAGTTTTGACCGCGAGCGATATGGACCAGACAATATCGTTTTACTGTGATATATTAGGAATGGAGCTTAAGACTTTAACCCCATCGGATGGAGGTGAGAAACGATGGTCCTTGAAATTTGGTGACTGTAAAATAAATCTTCATGATGAGAAGTCACCGTATAATCCACATGCAAAAAACCCAATTTCAGGTG
>CAYMQD010000213.1:0-2743 GCA_964392475.1 uncultured Alphaproteobacteria bacterium | reverse complement strand
TAGATATTGGTTGGGAAAACATGCAAAGAATGAAGGAGGTTTTTAAAGTTGATCATATAGTATTTTCTCCCAGCGTAGATTTTTTAAAGAGAATTAATAGATTAGGTTTTAGAAAAACAGGAGATATGAACTGGCAGAATCATTGCGGTATATTTACCGTGCCCATCCAAATGGCAGTTAAATTTAATATTCCTTTGATGTTTTGGGGGGAGCATGGATGGACTGAGTTAGGAGGGATGCATTCCATGAATGATTTTCCTGAATTTACTTATAGATATCGTGTGGATCAGGGTTTGCGTGGTTATGATTGGTATGATTTTGTAGGAGATGAAAAAGAGCTAATTGAAGAATCTGAAATGGAGTGTTTTAAGTATCCTACTGATGAAGAAATTCAAAGAGTAGGGGTTAGGGGAATTCATATAGGTTTTTTTGATCCTTGGGATGCTAACAAACATACAAAATTAGTAGTGGAAAAATATGGATGGAAGCAGGCGAATGTTCCCTTTGAGCGGACTTATAGAAGAATTTCTAACTTAGATGACAGGTATGAGAATGGAGCCCATGACTATTTAAAATGGATCAAATTTGGTTATGGAAGAGCTACAGACCATGCTTCTAAGGATATAAGGAATGGCTTTATGGGACGTGAGGAAGGCATTGAAATGGTTAAAAAATATGACCACATTAAATCATCTGATATTTTACATTGGCTAGAATATGTTAACTGTAAGGAGGAATGGTTCGACAAAATAGCAGATTCCTTTAGGAGTCCTATGGTATGGAAAAAAGATAAAAAAGGAATATGGGGAAAAAGAAATATTTGGGAAGAAGGTAATTGATATGAAGGTAAATGATATTCGTCCTGAGGAGCTTATGGAAGGTCAAAAAGCTGCAGAAACTAAAGACATTAGATGGTTAGAAAAAAGAAAAAATAATTTTATAGAAGTTTTATGCCCGGCATGTGAACTTAATAACAGTAAATTTCTATATGAAAAAAAATCTATGAAACAAGTTAGATGTTTAAATTGTTTTACGCAGTATGCGAACCCTCGTCCAACCCCAAAAATTTTATCTGAATTTTATTTAAATTCAAAAAATTATGAATACTTTGCCAAATATATTTTTCCGGCAAGTATGGAGCAAAGAAGGATAAAGATTTTTAAACCAAGGGCAGAAATGATAAGTAAAATAATAAAAAAACTAGGACTGCATGGTGGTACTTTGGTTGAGGTTGGATGTGGTTATGGGCAATTTTGTACTGAAATAAATGCCTTAAATGTATTTGATGAGATATTAGGTATCGAGCCAACACCAGACCTAGCTAGCATATGTAGAAAAAAAAATATTGAGGTTATAGAAAATTCCTATGAAAATATATCATTTGATGAATCAATCGATTTTATTGTTCACTTTGAAGTTATAGAACATTTGTTTAGCCCTAAAGATTTTGTAAATTGGTGTTATACCTCTTTAAAAAAAGGAGGCTATATGGTTGCTACTTGCCCAAATGTAGCAGGTCTAGAAACCACATTGTTGGGAAAGGAATCGAATGCTGTAGATCACGAACACATAAATTTATTCTCTCCTGATTCCATAAAAATATTACTAAAAAAATGCAATTTTGAAATTATAGAACTTTCTACTCCTGGGGTATTAGATATAGATCTCGTGAGAAGAGCTGTTAAAGAAGAGCGATATGAAATAGATCAAATAGATCCTATAATAAAAGAAATACTATTTCATTCTAGTCAACAGGTTCAAAAAAAGTTTTTGTTGTTACTTCAGGAAGCTCATTTAACTGGAAATTTGATGGTTATAGCACAAAAACCTTCATCTTAATTATACAAAGAATGATAATAATTTTTCTTAATAATAAGCTTATTGCTTGTGATACTATCGTTCCATTAATAAAGGAACTTTCAGATGTTTATAAACTGGGTAGGGCTGAGTTTGTTTGTTTTGATGATTCCACTCATTTAGCAATTCAGGAAAATGAAGTTCTTAATGATGCAATTATTTCTATAGGTAAAATTAGGATGTTAGGGAGGAAAAATAAAAATAAAGATAGCCAATTATTTCATATGTTTAGGATATTTCCAGTTTTTATTTATTATATGTTTATGTCTATTATAGGAAAGGCTGTATTTATACATTTTAAAGCTTTAAATAAGTGGCCTTTAAAATTTTTTGCAATTTGTTTTCCATATAAAACTATTTTTTCTGAAAGTTCAGCTGTTGGTTATGCGCCAATGGAAAAACGCGTGTCTGAAATGATTAAAACAAGAAAATATGTTGATAATTTTCCCATGGGAAATAATATTTTATCTTTTAGTAAAAGTTGGGAGGTATTAGAAGATCCAAGAACTAAAAATAGAAACACTATTTTTGTTCACCCTCCATTCAATAGAAAATTCTGGGTAGATTATGTTATTTCTAATCAAGAAAAATATTTTAATAAGATATTTAATAAATCTAACATAGAACCTTCTGATCATATAATTTCATATATGCTTTGTTGGATGGGACCAAATAATCAAACCCGCATGCCAAATTTATATCCAGAACTTTTTGATGAAACGTTAAGCATATTAGAGCAAACCTGTCCAAATACCCCTATCTTTGTAAAACCACATCCTTCCGATACAGGAAATAAAGATTCATTTAATATTTTGTTAAAAATAATTAAAAAGCACCCAAAACTAAAAGTAATTATAATGCATCTTCATCCTATGGTTTTAGCCTG
>CAYMQD010000212.1:0-3147 GCA_964392475.1 uncultured Alphaproteobacteria bacterium | reverse complement strand
ATCTGAAGAATCAATTAAAAGTTCTTGATCAACATCTGCTAGCCACTCTATCTTAGCATCTTTCATAATTTCTTCTATTTCATTAATTCTTTTCTCTACTAAATTGGTCAAAGTTTTTCTCAACCTTAAACGTTCATCGGTTAGAGTAATTATATTTTTCTCCATTTTATTTATTGAGTTTTTTAACGATTTAAGTTCTATGTTTGCTTGATCTCTTGCTATTAGAGCTGCTGTGATAGATTCATTTAAGGACTTATTATTTTTAACAATTCTATCAGATTGTTCTTTTTCAATTCGTATTTGATTTTCCAATCTTAGAGCCTTTAATTCATTTGAAGTAGATCTTTTTGATGAAATTTCTGCAGAAGAAGCAAGGACTGATATTTCATCTCTAGAACTGTCTAAATCTTTTGATAATTTAATATTTTTTTGGTTTAGTTCATCTCTTTCTGATTCTACATTTTCCAATTTATCAGTAAGCTTTTTACGAACTATAGATTCCATATTTAAACTTGTAATAGTAGATCCTAATTTTTCTTTTAAAGAATCTATAATAACCTTAGATTCTTTTACAATATCCCAAACTTCAGTGTTTTCCATAGAAACACGATTAAGTTTTTTTCTTAAAACTGATAGTTTTGACTCCAACAAAAAAGAACTGTCTGCAGCTAAATCATCAGCTCTATGTTCAAGTAATGCTAATGCTTGAAGTAAATTTTTAGATGAATCATTAGAATTATTTTGAAGATCACCAGCTTGAGACTCTAGCCGTTGTCTTAAATTAAAAATATCACTAGAAAAATCTTTGTACCTTTGTTGAAGTAGCACTAATGCTCTACTCTGCTCCATATTAATACTACTAAGCATATGCATTCTATAAGCCACAAATCCGAGTGCAAATACACTCGATAAAATTAATGCTATAAGCAGCACTTGCAGTGAACTAGCAAGCTTATAATGTCTTATACCGGTAGAGGACCGTAGCAGAAATTCCTTAGGAGGAAATGTTTCTGCCAACCATGTAGCTTTATTTGTCAAACAACATACCTCCCTAAATTATTTCTAATTCCCCCACTTATGTATTATGCATATCTCGTACCTGTATGCAAAAATAAACTAGTAAAAATATATTTATTATTTTTTTTTGCTATTTATAAACCATTTGCAAGTATTTTCTATACCTTGATTAAAGGAGTATTTTGGCACCCACCCTATCTCTTTTTCTATATAATTTGAGTTTACTTCTAAAGTATTTGTAAATTTATCTAGTGATTCTTTTTGACCTAAAATTATACTTAAAAAATTAAGAATATTTTGATTTACCTTAAATATCTTAGTGTTTTTACCCATGCAACGAGATATTATAGAAATCAATTCGGGGGATGAAAAAGAGCCTAAATCTGAAACTATAAAGGTTTTTCCGATAGATTCAGAGGTATTCATTACACTTAATATAGAATCTGCCAAATTATAAATATATATAAAACTACGTTTATTATTTATACTTTGTATAGGTAAGGGCAACCCACTGTGTACTATCTTAAGTAAAAGCTTAAAGTTAGCTTTTACATGAGGACCATAAACAAGAGGTGGTCTTAAAATTATTACTTGGGGATAAATACTCCTTATAATATTTTCAGACTCTAATTTTGCTATTCCATAAGAATCAACTGGATTTAAACTACTCTGTTCACTAAAAGGAGAATCTATAGTTTTTTCTCCAAATACTTTTATTGAGCTAAGAAAAACGCAGTTCTTTATTGCACTATTGTTAGCTGCTATTGCAATATTTTCAGATATTTTTTTAGCATTACTAATAATATCACTTTTAGACCCTAATTTTTTATAGTTAATATGTGCCAAAGACGCTAGATGAACTAAAGAATCAACCCCATACAATTGCTCTCTATTAATTTTATTAGTAGCTAAATCTCCCACAAGTTCTGTACTTACACCATCCTGATTAAGATAATCGGTATTATTATGTTTATTATCTCTAAGTAGAGCCTTAACCCGTATACCTTTCTGTAAAAAATATGAAACTAATCCTCGTCCTATAAAACCTGTAGCCCCTGTTAAGGCAACGGTATTTATATTTTTATTATTACTTAGCAAAACAAAGAATATCCATATAAATATCTAGAAATAAACGTTATAATAAACTAAAAACAGAAAATTTTACTATTTTAATATTATTTAAAATAAATTGGATAAATAATGATAACTATAAGATATATGTCAATTTTTTTATTTTTTTTAACAATCCTATACTCGATCTCTTCATATGGGCAATCAACTGAACTTAGAGACGCATTTATTGCAACATCAAAAGCATTTAAATCTAAAAATTATGAAATTGCTGAAAAAGCAGCTAATGAGGCTATCAAATTATCCAAAAAAGAATTTGGTTTAATGCATGCTACAACAGCAACTTTAATGGAAAACAGAGGACGAATATACCTGTTAACAAGAAAATTTGACCTGGCTGAAAATAATTTTCGTGAATCTCTAAACATAAGGAATGAAGTGCTTGATCCAGGTGATACAGAAATTGCAGAAGTATTAGATTATTTAGCACAATCAATAAGAAACCAAAACAGGCCGACAGAAGCTCTAGAAATTCACAACAGAGCCTTACTAATTATGTCCAATGCCATAGCCAGAGACCCACATGCGATTTCACTTTTAACGCGCAAGGCCGCTTTAATTAGAGCACAAGCGTTACATAGCAGAGCTAAATCTCTTCATAGTAACGGTAGTGTAGAGGAATCTCTCGGTTACTACAGAAATTCTTTAAAAATATTTGAAGGTATACATAAAAATAATCATATAGATATTGATTATATACTTTCAGATTACTCTGTTGCACTTAATGAAGTGGGAAAATATGATGAATCTTTTAAAATTAAAAAACAACATAATTCCAATAAATAAACTAAAATGAATCAAACTAACTCAATTAAAAATCATAATTACAGCAAAATTTTTTTAAGCACATTAGTTGTAGCTAGAAATGAAGAATTGAACTTAGACACATGCTTACAAAATTTAAAACTTGCTGATGAAATAGTAGTAATATTAGACAGAACAAATGACCAATCTGAAAACATAGCTAAAAAACACGGAGCAAAGATTATAAAAGGTTCT
>CAYMQD010000211.1:0-3306 GCA_964392475.1 uncultured Alphaproteobacteria bacterium | reverse complement strand
TTCAGTTTTTCCCACCCCTGTGGGGCCAAGAAATAAAAAAGATCCTAGAGGTTTATTAGGGTCTTGTATTCCTGTTCGTGACCTTTTAACAGAAGAAGAGATTGCATTAATGGCTTCTTCTTGCCCCACTACTGTTTCCGTCAATAAATAGGGAAGTTTTTTTAGTCGATATTTTTCAGACGATAACATTTTTTCTATTGGTATTCCTGTCCACTTGGCTACTATATGAGCAATATCATTATCAGTAACAATTTCTAAAGATTTGTTATCTTCTGAGTCTTTTACTAGAGCTGATAATTTTTTTTCTAAAGTGGGGATTTTAAAATACATTAGCTCTCCAGCTAGAGCCAGATTTCCCTCTCTTTGCGCTATTTCTAAACTCAATTTATTATGTTCCAGCTCTTCTTTTAGTTTATTTGAATTAGCTAACCTTAACTTTTCTTTGTCCCAATCTTTTTTAAGTTTAGCTGATTTTAATTCATTTTCCTTTATCAATACAGCAACCTGATCAAAATGCTTTTTTGATTGGCTATCATTATCGTTTCTTAAAGATTCTAATTCTATTTTTTGTTGAACTAGTTTGCGATCTACTTTGTCAAGATCTTCCGGTTTTGAATCTATCTGCATCCTTTTTCTACTTGATGCCTCATCAATTAAATCTATAGCTTTGTCAGGAAGTTGTCTTTCAGAAATATATCGGGAAGAGAGATTGGTAGCTGATATTAAAGCACTATTACTAATTACTACACCATGATGTAACTCATATTTATCTTTGATTCCTCTTAAAATTGAAATAGTATCATTTAGGCTTGGTTCCTCAATAAATACAGGTTGAAAACGCCTGGCCAGTGCTGCATCTTTTTCTATATATTTTTTATATTCGTCTAAGGTGGTGGCACCAACGCAGTGCAATTCACCTCTAGCAAGGGCAGGCTTAAGAAGATTGGATGCATCCATGGCTCCTTCAGATGACCCGGCTCCAACAAGTGTATGTAACTCATCTATAAATAGTATTATGTTTCCATTTGATATAATTTCATTAAGTACTGCTTTAAGTCTTTCTTCAAAGTCTCCTCTATATTTGGTTCCTGCAAGTAATGCGCCTAAATCTAGCATCATTAATCTTCTATTTTGAAGATTTTCAGAAACATCTTTCTCTACAATCCTTCTTGCTAAACCTTCAGCAATAGCTGTTTTTCCCACTCCAGGAAGACCTATTAGAGCCGGGTTGTTTTTGGTTCTTCTTGATAATACCTGCGCTACTCTTCTAATCTCTTCATCTCTTCCAATCACAGGGTCAATTTTTCCTTCTTTGGCTTCTTGAGTCAGATCAATCGTAAATTTTTTTAAACTTTCATAGCGATCTTCAGAATTTGGATTATCAGCTTTTTGGCCTGCCCGAAGATCTTTTATAGCTTTTAAAAGTTTCTGCTCTGTTACATTTCCAGCTTTTAAAGCTTTATCTGTATGGAAATTATTACTTTTTAATATTGCCAACAAAATACTATCAATAGTAATGAATGTATCACCAGAAAGTTTTGATTCTTTGGAGGCACTTTCAATAATTTTTAGAGTTTCATCATCTATTAGAATAGGAAGTGGGTTACTACCTTTGACTGGTGGTATTGTCTTTAAATATGTTCTAATTAATTCTAAAATTGTGTTTACATTGGCATTACATTTGTGCAGTAAATTAATAGCAATACCATCTTTATGTTCCAATAGTTCGCGTAATAAGTGTGAGGGTAATATATTCTGATGACCCTCTATTTTTAAGCGCGTTTCTATATTATTAAAAACTTCCTTTAGTTTTTCACTAAAATTTTCAAGATTCATAGATTATATCCAATTATATTATTTGTTATATAATCTAATATGGTGTTGCTAATTTGCAACACAAGGACCTCATAGAAAAATGTTATTTATTACTAGTTGAAATATCACTTTCTAATTCATCTTTTTTAACAGTATTTGTAGTTGTTTCAGGTGTTGGTATTTTTTCTTCATTAACATCATTTTTAGAACTTTTTTCATTATTCTCAGTATTGCTTGTATTATTTAAGCTATTCTTAGTATTCAATCCATTAGTATTCTGGGGCTGGTTAGCTGTTAAATTTGCATAAAGCCTTAAATAATGTTCGGCATGTTGTAAGAAATTCTCAGCCGCTATCCTGTCGCCACCTGATGAAGCATCTCTGGCTAGATTTTCATATTTTTCCTGAACCTGTGGGGCTGTACCTTTTACTCGTGCTTCTGGTCCACTGCTGTCGAATAGTTGGTTAATACCACTACCCCCACCACCACTGCCACGTCTGTTGTTTGATCTACCTCTATGGCGCCGCGCGCCATTACCTGATTTTATACCCAATTAGTATACCATTCCTCAATTGTCTATAATCTTATTAGCTTTAGTTGATTTCAATTAAATCCAATTATTTCTAAAATAACAGGTTAATTACTTGCTATATAAGATAGACTAACGTTGTATTCAAAATATTCCAACCATTTTCTTCATTTTTATTATTTTTTTATAATTACTTAAAGTAGCCTATTAAACATCTTGGTTTATTATTTAGGTCACAATTCGTTTTAATTTTGCTAATTCCTATTGAACGCATAAAAGAAGCAACTTTTCTTTCTTGATGTTGGCCAATTTCAATGCATACAATTGAATCTGGTTTGACAATATTTTTGATGCTTTTTAATAGTGGTTGAAATTTATTCAATCCATCTTTACCTCCATCAAGGGCTATTCTTGGTTCGTAAAATGATATTTCATTCGAGAGTTTATTTATTTCATGAGAGGGGATATAAGGGGGGTTCGCTATGACTAAGTCAAATGTTCTTTGGTTTAGACAAGCAGCCCAATTACTGCATATAAAATTTGTTCGATTTTGCATATTCAGTTCTTTTGCATTTCTTTTTGCAACAGATAAGGCGGAGAAAGATAGATCAATACCAACCCCTGAACTTTTTGGAAATAATTTTAGTAAACTTAGAAGTAATACTCCTGAGCCAGTACCTAAATCTAAAATGGATTTGGGTTTATTGTTTAAAAAAATATTTTTTAAAGAATTTACCGCCACTTCGCTATCGGGACGAGGAATAAGTGTATCTTTGGTAACCCTAACTTCAATTTCATAAAATGACTTCTTACCAACTAAATATGCGTATGGTTCATGATTGCATCTTCTTAATAATAATTTATTTAGTTTGATTATATGTCTGGTAGACAGCAACTTTTCAGGCCAACCTATTTGTTTTTGAATTGGTATACCTGATGCATGCTGAATAAGAAGTCTCGCT
>CAYMQD010000210.1:0-2735 GCA_964392475.1 uncultured Alphaproteobacteria bacterium | reverse complement strand
CTCTCAAAAACTTCTTGACTTATCAGTAAAGCAAGGAAGACCTGTATGTGGAGTAGATATAAAAATTTGTAATGATGAAGGGAAGACTCTACCTAATGATGGAAAATCATTTGGCAACCTTTTAGTAAAGGGACCTTGGGTATGTAATGGATATCTAAATGTAAAAAATAGTGATACTCACCTTAGTGATGGGTGGTTTATTACTGGAGATGTTGCGACAATTGATCAAGATGGATATATGCATATAACTGATAGAACCAAAGATGTTATAAAGTCGGGCGGAGAGTGGATAAGTTCAATCGAATTAGAAAATATAGCTTTAGGACATCCTGATGTAGCAGAGGCTGCAGTTATTGGTATTTTTCATCCTAAATGGGATGAAAGACCATTATTAATCGTAGTAAAAACTGAAAACTCTAATCCTACAAAAGAAAATATCTTAGGGTATTTAAGCGATAAAATTGCGAAGTGGTGGATGCCAGATGATTTAGTTTTTACTGATGAACTACCCCATACAGCTACAGGAAAAATACAAAAAACTGTTTTAAGAAAAAAATATGAAAATTTTGATCTTAATAATTGAATTGTTATAAATTATGAATGCTATAAATGAAGGAATAAAGAGCTTTTCTCTTAATATTTCGAAAGAAAATATAGAAATTTTACAAAAGAAATTAATCAATACTAGATTACCAGATAAAGATAGAGAGCATAAATGGGCTACGGGAGTTGATCTATGCTGGTTTAAACATTTATTAGACTATTGGATTAATCATTACGATTGGAGAAAAAGTGAATCTAGTTTAAATTCTTTTTCTCAGTTTAAGACGTGCATAGGTGATGATGATATTCATTTTATCCATCATTTAGGAAAAGGACCTAAGAATATTCCTTTATTGTTAATGCATGGTTGGCCTGGATCAATTTTTGAGTTTTTAGATATTATTCCTATTCTTACTGACCCTAATAAGTATGGAATCAAGTCTGATTATTCATTTTCAGTTGTAGCCCCGTCACTTCCTGGATTTACACTTTCTTTTAGACCACATCAAAAAAGGTATGGAGTAGAGGAAATTTCTGAATGCTTCTATGAATTAATGGTTAAAAAATTAAATTATAAGCAATTTTGTCTTCAGGGAGGAGACTGGGGAGCATTTATAGGATCTAGAATGGCATATGAATACAAAGAAAATATCATGGGCTTACATCTTAATATGCTTGCGTTAAGAAGAGATTTTAGTGATAGTGATTTAATCTCAAAAGAAGAGACTAAATATCTATCTGAAATAAAAAAATGGAGAAAAGAGGAAACGGGATATTTAGCTATACAAGCTTCTAGACCACAAACGCTTGCATATGCACTAACTGATAGTCCAGCTGGATTGGCTGCATGGATTGCTGAAAAATTTTATGCTTGGACTGATTGCAATGGATTGCCAGAAAATTCTATATCCTTGGATAAGATTATAGCTAACATATGTTTATACTGGTTTACAGGTGCTATAGGTTCATCCTTTTGGCCTTATTACGCCAGAAACCAACGGTCTTGGCCTATACCAGAAGGAAAAAAAATATCTATTCCTGTTGGATATAGCGAATTTCCTAAAGAAATTTTAAAACCTCCTAAATCTTTAACAAAAAATATGTATTCTAATTTACTACATTGGAGTGTAATGCAAAAAGGAGGGCATTTTGCAGCCATGGAAGAGCCAGAAGCTCTTGCAAAAGATGTATTTTCTTTTTTTTCTAAATTAAAATTTTTAGGATGACTATTAGTCATAAATATTTTGTCTATATTATAGTTGGAGCGGGTGCTTCGTGTTGTGCGCTTGCTTTTAGACTTAGTGAAATTTCTGACGCTTCAGTTTTACTTATAGAAGCAGGAAAATCGCAGCATCTCTTCTCCAACATACCTGTTAGTTTTGGGCTTTTTATAGATAAACCAGGAGTTAATTGGAGATATTCTTCTTCCCCTGAATCAGGAACAGCAAATAGGAGAATTCCTATACCAAGAGGAAGAATGTTAGGTGGTTCAAGCTCTATAAATGGAATGGTGTATGTAAGGGGACAAAGTTTAGACTATGATACATGGGCACAACTAGGAAATACAGGTTGGAGTTGGGAAGAAGTGTCTAAAATCTTCCTTAGATTAGAAAATTTTGAAAATAGAGATGATCTAGAAAGGGGGAAAGGGGGACCTTTAAATATTTCAGAAATCTCAGACGAAAATCCTCTTTATGAAGCTTTATTTGAGTCAGCTGAATCTTTAGGGTATAGGAGAAATTATGATTATAATAGATCTAATCAAGAAGGAATTGCAAAAATACAGGCTACAATAAGTAATGGGAAAAGAATGAGTGCTGCGCATTGCTATTTAAAGCCGGCTATGCGTCGCTCTAATCTAGAGGTAATAACTGAGGCTACCAAAAAAGATCTAATATTAGATGGAAAAAAATGCTCAGGCATACGATATAAAAAAGATAGTAAAATATTTGAAATTAAATGTCATAGAGAAGTAATAGTATCAGCTGGAGCAATTGCATCTCCACTAATTTTAGAATTGTCTGGTATTGGAAATCCATACTATTTAGAAGCTCAAGGAATCAAAGTGAAGCATGTATTGGAAGCTGTTGGTGAAAATTTTCAAGACCATATGATGACTCGTATACAATGGAAGCTAAAAGAATCCAAAGTATCATATAACAGTAAAGGTAGAGGTATAAATAAAATTGGTG
>CAYMQD010000209.1:0-3991 GCA_964392475.1 uncultured Alphaproteobacteria bacterium | reverse complement strand
AATAAAAACAAAAAATTTATCAAATAATGTTTCAAAAGATATAATTATAACCGAAGGGATATATCTTGGTACGGAATATTAAAACAAAAGGACCTCTGACGGGGCTTCTGGTACTTGATTTAAGCCGTGTTCGTTCAGGTCCTTCAGCAGTTCGGCAACTTGCTGATTGGGGTGCAAATGTAATTAAGATAGAGACACCGACTAGTATAGATAATGGTGAAGATTTAGGGGGTCCAAGACATGGCTCAGATTTCCAGAACTTGCATAGAAATAAGAGAAGTTTGACCCTTAATTTGAAATCTTCAGAGGGAAAAAAAATACTTTATAGACTAGCTAAAAGCGCTGATGTGTTGGTAGAAAATTTTAGACCTAAAGTAAAGGAAAGGCTAAAAATTGATTTTAACTACTTGAAAAAACTTAATAAGCGTCTAATTTATGCTAGTATATCTGGCTTTGGCCAAGATGGTCCGTATTCTGACCTCCCAGGATTTGATCAAGTTGCTCAAGGAATGGGTGGTCTAATGTCTGTAACAGGTTTAAAGGGCCATGGACCAGTTCGAGCAGGTATTCCAATAGCTGATTTGAGCGCAGGGTTATATTGTGCACTTGGAATTTTACTTGCGCTTAACGAGAGAAATCTATCGGGTTTAGGGCAAAAGGTTAATGTCTCTCTTTTAGAAGCGCAAATTGCGATGCTCGATTTTCAAGCTGCTAGATATTTAATGTCTAGTGAAATTCCAAAACAACAAGGTAACCATCATCCTACAATGACTCCAATGGGAACCTACCAGACAGCTGATGGTTTTATAAATATTGCTTCAGCTGGAAATGCTATGTGGAAGAGGCTTTGTAAGGCAATGAAATTAGATTCAATGATTGAAGATGAAAAGTTTAATACAGATGAATTGAGAATTAAGAATAAAGATGAGCTGAATAAAATTTTAGAAGAAAAACTGCTACTAAAAAATTCAAGTTACTGGATACAGCAATTAAATGAAGCAAGTGTTCCTTGTGGCTATATTTATAATATTGATGAAGTTTTTGCAGATCCTCAAGTCAAACATTTAGGTATAGCTAAATATATTTCTCATAAAAATCTTGGAAATATAGGGCTGGTTGGACAACCTATGCATTTAGATAGAACTCCAAGCCAAATAATAGGTTCTGCTCCAGAAAAGGGGGAGCATACTGATGAAATATTAATGGAATTTGGCTACGATAAGAATTGTATAGATAAATTTAAAAAAAATAAAATAGTTTAATGGTTGTAAAATGATAAAAAATATAATTACACAAAAAGAAAATAATGTTGCCTATTTAAAGATAAGTAACCAATCAAAATTAAATGCTATTTCTTTATCTATGTGGGAGTCTCTAATACAAAAACTAGAGCAAATAGATAAAGATACTGATATTAGATGCGTTGTAATACAAGGGGCAGGTAATAAAGCTTTTTCAGCGGGAGCAGATATCTCTGAGTTTGAACAAAACAGGTCTGATCCAGCTGCCATAGATAATTATGAAAATGCGTCTAAAAAGGCCATGATATTGTTACAAGCGTTATCTAAGCCAACAATTGCCTGTATAGACGGTTTTTGTATTGGGGGAGGTTTAGCGCTGGCACTATCATGTGATATTAGAATTGCATCTGAAAAAAGTATATTCTCTATACCCGCTGCAAATTTGGGTTTAGCGTATAGTTTTGATGGTATTAAGAGGCTATGCTCTATAGTAGGCCCTTCTAAAGCAAAGTATATATTTTATACTGCTAAAAAATTTGATGCAATTGAGGCTAAAAACATTGGAATTTTAGAAAATTACTTTTCAAATGGAGAGTTTTTGTTAATGACAAAGCAACTTGTCACAACAATAGTTAACAACGCTCCATTAACCATTAAGTCAGCTAAAATGTCTATTGACTGTGATAGAAATGATGAAGAATTCTATAAAAAATGTAAAGAGATGGAGATTCAGTGTTTTTCTAGTTCAGATTATCAAGAAGGCAAACTTGCATTTATGCAAAAAAGAAAACCAAATTTTAAAGGGAAATAAATTCTATAATTTATTGAATTAGTAATTATGCCGTTTATATCATCTAATAAAGTAAAATTGTATTTTGAAGAGTCTGGTGAAGGAGAGCCAATTATTTTTGTTCATGAATTTGCTTCAGACCTTAGAGAATGGAAACAACAAATCGAATGGTTTTCTAGAGAGTATAGATGTATAGCCTTCAACGCTAGAGGTTATATACCTTCAGATGTTCCCAGTGATCCTAATGAATACGGTTATGAATACGCAGTGGAAGATATAGCAAATATAGTTCGTAGTTTAAAAATAAAAAAAGCGCATATAGTTGGTTTAAGTATGGGGGCCTATGCTGCTCTAATTTTTGGAATAAAATATCCTGAAATGGCCTATTCCCTAGTAATTGCAGGAGTTGGCTCCGGTTCATTTCCAAAACATAAAAAGGACTTTTCTATTGCTGCTAATAACATTGCTCAGATTTTTGAAACTCAAGGTTCAGAAGTTGCAGCAGAGCTGTTAGGTAAAGGAAGTGCACGCATTCAATTACTAAAAAAGAATCCTTTAGGGTGGAGTAAATTTATGAAACACTTAAAGGAACATTCTTCTCGTGGTAGTGCAAATACTATGAAGCAATTCCAAGCTTTAAGACCTTCTCTATTTGATTTTATAGATGATTTTAAAAAAATGGTTATACCCGTATTACTTTTGGTAGGTGATGAGGATGAATTATGTTTAGAGGTTAACTTGTTTTTAAAACGACAAATAAAATCCTCTGGTTTGTTTGTATTTTCTCGATCTGGACACGCTATAAACCTTGAAGAACCTATAATGTTTAATCAAGAAGTTTATAAATTTTTATCGTCAGTAGAAAGAGGAAAATGGGAAAAAAGAGATGAAACAAGTATTATTAATAACGCTCTGAATTTAGGATTAACAAATAAATAGTAGAATAAGGTGCTAGTAATTTTTCTTCTTAAAGTTCATAAAATTAGATTTTAAAAATGAGACTATTATTATTTATTTTTATATTATTCTTTTTCCTGTTCTCTTTATTAGCTAGTATACGTGTTGTGTTTTCTACCCCTGAAATTGAAAGATTTGCATCAAGAAGTCTATTGGAACAGCATAAAGTGGTGTTCTTTGGAGATTCTGTTTTAAAGGCAGATCATTTAAAAACAGATAATATAAAATACAGTTTAGTTGAACATTTAGAAAGAGATCTGAAAGTTGATATATTAGAAGTCTCAAGTGCTGCTTATAACCCAATTATATATTTACACCTTTTAAAAGCGTTAGTTTTTTTAAATCCTAAAGTTGAAACTATCATTATACCCATAAATTTAAGAGCTTTTTCATCATCTTGGCTTAATGTTCCAGAATATCAATTTGAGCAGGAATGCAGTATTCTTAGTATTATTTACCTAGAGCCTAATTTTAAATGCATTAAAGATCATATGCTTAATTTGTTATTTAAAGATAGAATTAAAGAAAAACGTAAACAATTTTTAGAGGAATATGTTACGTCGGCAGGTTTTTTAAAAACAACTAAAAGAAGGTTTTTTGATGAGAATACATGTAAATTTAATCAAGAGGTATATACTTGCGAAAACATGCATGATTTAGAACAATCGGTAGTTTATTTATCGACTGGTCTAAAAGCGAGTGAAATAATGATACCTATGCGATTTAATTATCATTATGGAGAAAATATAGGAAAGGAAAATAGATCTTTAACAAGTTTAATTGAAATTAATGAATTCGTTAGATCTTTAAATAAAAAGGTTATTTTTTATATAACCCCACATAATATGGGTGCTATCTTGAAGTATTCTGGTGTAGTTATGTCTAATATGATGGATAAAAATATAGAGAAAGTTTCTTTTACCATAAAAAATAAAAATGTCTATTTTACTGATTTTTCAGATATTCTTGATGAAAGCCATTTTGATTTGAATTGTGCATGTGA
>CAYMQD010000208.1:0-4623 GCA_964392475.1 uncultured Alphaproteobacteria bacterium | reverse complement strand
GGGATATCTGCGATTTTAAGCACTGGATTAGATAGTGTTTCTATATAGAGCAATTTTGTATTTTATTCTATCGCAGCTTCATATGATGAAGGATAAGACATATCAGGAAAACTGACACCAAATCCGAAGCGAGGTAATTCTTCGGCCATCAAACCATATGTTCCACCATATACGTCTGGTGCAGCAACGATATGATCCCCATTTGATAGAAGGCCTAGGAGTGTGGTACTTATTGCAGCCATTCCGCTTGCAAATAGCAATCCATCTTCGGCACCTTCCAACGCACAAATTTTCTCAGTAGCAGAGTCAGAATTAACACTAGAAAGTCGAGCATATAGGAGTGTGTGTTGAGCACCCGCTGCCCAACCGGCATAACGTTCCTCAGTCAACTTATAGGTGGAACTTTGAAAAATAGGAGTATTAACTGCTCCCTCGATTTGATTCGTACCTGCGTGGATTGTTTTGGTGGCAAAACCAGTGTCGGATTTTTCATTCTCCATGCTCCCTGATGCGGTTGTTGTCTTTCAACGATACGCCGAAAATATACTCTCCTTGTCGGAATTTATGATGTTAATTACTATTTTAACCGTCATTATGACGGAATTAATATGAATGGGCCGCCTTAGCGTAGTGCATGCTATTCGATCTATTGGACGATAAGGACACTGCAATTGTGGAATTATTAATTCATGATGCTAGGGCTAGTACCAAGAGTATTGCGGACAGGTTATCAATACCTAGAGTAACTGTGCTTGATAGAATCAAGCGTCTTCAAGATAAAGGAATAATTGAGAAATTTACCATTTCTCTTTCTCACGAAAAACTAGGAATTCCGTTGCATGGATTTATTCTTGCTAACTGGGCAGGTGACCGCGCTAAGGACGATCGTCGTAGTGTTGCCAAGGAAATCTGTGAGTTACCGTTTGAAGTGGGTAGTCAAAACATAACAGGGCAATGGGACTTCATCATTGAAGAAGTTGCTAGAGAAATGGATTCTCTTGGAGATTCTATTCTAGATAGTCTATCGAAAATAGATGGCATAGGGCACACTCAAACAATGGTGACTTTCTATAGTTTCCAAGGTGCAGCACGAGGTTCGTGAGGTTTATGTTTAGTCTAAAGATAAGAAATTACGAGAGAGTTAGAATAGGTTGAGTAATCTAAGAACATATGGGGTTGTAATATGCAGATTCTGATGAGGGAAGATGGCCTGATAAGAATTCGCGTGGAACATGAGGATGACTTGTGGGTAATGTCTCAATTGGTAAAGGGTAAGAAATGTGCTGGAATGGTGTCCCATAGGAGGGACCAAACAACCGGAACCCAAGAAGGTGGTAGGGCAAAATCAGCCGAGAGAAAGCCAATGTGGATTGAAATTGCAGTTGAGGATTCAGAATTCCAGATGTTTTCTGACAATCTAAGATTACACGGAGTGATTACCGAAGCTCCAATTGACAAAGGTTCATTCCATACTCATAATGTTGGGATAGGTGATCAAGTAGATCTTGTTGCACTAAATGAATGGAGTAGTGCTGATGAAAAGTTACTCGCCGATGCGGTTAGAGAAGGTGGTCGTGCCAAAGTAGGAATTGTGGTCGTGGAGAATGATGAGATACTAATCTTCCAAATAGCGTCACATGGGATGAGGGATTTGACCGCATTCACTTTGCGAGGGGGTGGCAAGCGTGAGAAGAGTTCTCTAGATGCGCGTGAAGGATTTTTTGTTAAAGCCGCGAAGGAATCTGCAATATTACTTGGTAATGATGTACCTATGGTTGTTTGTGGCCCCGGGCTTGCTAGGAAAAATTTTGAAAAATTACTGAGGAAAAATGGATGTGAGCAAGAAATAATGAATGTAGCAACCAACATTGGAGGGAGGCCCGCTGCTAACGAAGTCCTTTCCGAGGGCCTCGCAGATGAATTGTTGGGTGAAACTGCGATTTCAAAACAGACGATGCTCATTGAAGAAGCTCTGAAACGGATGGCTACTGATGGTTCTGTTGCTTATGGGTACGATGCAATTTTCAAAGCGTTTGAAGAGGGTGCAATAGATACCCTGATTATCAATTCCGATATGTTAAGGGATGAAGATGCTATGATTGGCACCCAATCTTGGATTGATTTCACTTCTAGACTAGATGAGGCTGGAACGAATTTGGTTCAAGCTTCAAATGAACACGACGCAGGACAACAATTGGATGGTCTTGGAGGGGCGATAGCATTGCTACGTTGGAAAATAGATTAATTCATGAAAAGAGAATGTAGGCTCCAATACCGAACATTGTCACATCAACAATCGCATGTGAAACGTAGCATGGCCATATACTTCGATATCTAAGATATAGCCATGACCAAATCACCCCTCCACTGAAAACACCAATTGAACCTAGTATTACCGCCCATCCAGGGAACATGGACCACATTCCAAGAGTGTGATGTGCAGTGAAGACAAGGGCCGCTAGGATTACTGCTATTTTGCCATCAACGAAAGTCTCAAGTTTTTCAAATATGAACCAACGGAAGAGATATTCTTCCATTACCGAATTGAAAAACACCCAATAACAGAATACTGCAAAGTATAGCCAAGGGTTTAGGAGCCCAAACGGTTCAACATAACCTCTAATTAATTCGGAATCCAATTCTCCCCTTGCCAACCACCATGTTACAAACATAATAGCACTCATGCCAATTCCTAGAAGAATTGCTTCTCGGAACCCGCCTTCATTGGCGGGAGACATCGATCGTTTTTTCCCTTCTATTTTAAGCCGCCAGAAAGCAGGAAGGCCAATCTGCCACACCTTCCCTCCTATCCAAACAGCAGTTCCTAGTAACCCACCAAAAATTGTGGAGGTGAATAGAGCAATCGTTGAGGCTGGAGCCGCAAGAGCCAGAGCGATTCCATCACGTTTCCTTTCTTCCAAATTCATTCCTCGGCGCTATCCAAAAGTCCCTCATCAAATGATTTCAGAAATTCATCAACATCTATGATTCCGTCACCATTTTCATCAATTTCATGAAATAGATTTCTTAGATGGAAGTGTTCCATTTCAGGAGATAGAACTTCCATAGCGTGAATGAACTCATGAAGTGTTAGATGGCCTGGTTGCGCCTTGCTACAGGATGCATGGAATACCATCCAACTCTTCTCTCGTTCATACTGTTCTGAATTTGTGAATTCAGTTCTTACAGTTCTCCAAGGGGTAAGTAGGGGGTGTGCTCTTGACTTGCCATAGGAAAAATAGATAATCAATCCAAACAAACAACAGGCTGCAGCACCAACAAAGGCCTTTTCACCCATTAGATATATGAGCACAATTCCACCAAATATTCCAATAAGTTGGAAAGTAGGATATAGTGGTGATTTCCATTTTGGATTATACCATGAATGAGTTTTCGATGCTCTCCTTAGGACAATTACACAGCAGTTAATTACTATGAAAATCATTATTTTGAAACCCGAGGCCAATTTAGCAATATCCCCTACTGGAAGTAGGGTGATTGCTGCAGCCATTGCAATTCCAGTGCCTATGATTGCAAGGTGTGGTGTCTCATATTTTGGATGAACATTTTCCAACGCCTCGGGTAGCAAATTATCTCTAGCCATGGCAAATGGAAATCGAGAAGAAGCCATAATGCCAGCTAGTGCCATCGAAGTCATGGTGGTGACGGCTAGAACCGCTGCTATTACCCCGACAGTGTGGCCACCAACAGCGTTTGCAAAGACATAGATTGGATCCTCTCTTGCTTCACCATTGTTCATGTATGCAGACGGCTCTATTGCGGCCACCATGACAATAGAAATGGACACATACAACAAACAACTAATGAGTAGAGAAAGAAGAATACCATAGGGTATGTTCCGGCTTGGGTCTTTAATTTCCCCCCCTACTGCTGCAATTTTTGTCACCCCTGCATAGGCCACGAAAACGAAGGCAGATGTGTGGGCTACTGACTTCCATCCTGTTCCAAATGCATCTTTTGAAAATACCAAACTCCAATCTAAATCCATGGTTATGATTGCTCAAATACAGAGTATGAATAGGAATAGTACTGAAGTAAGAACGATTGGCGTCTGTACTTTCTTAATTCTCTTAAGTCCTAAGATGTTAATGATTACAATTAACAATAACAGAATCAGCGCAGCGGATTCGATATTTATCGTGATATTGAGAATACGTTCTAATACCCACAGATAGGCCTTGAATCCTATGAGTGCAAATGCAGATTTGAGCATGAAATTGGCCCATAGCCCTAATCCCGAGATTGTACCAATCAATGGGCCAAATGTACGTTCTATGTAGACGTAGGAACCCCCAGAAGATGGCATTGCAGTCGCTAACTCTCCTTTGGAAATGGCTCCAGGGAGTACGATAAATGCTGCTACTAGGTAAGCCAACCAAATTCCGCCAACAGGTGTTGTGCCACCTCCCATGTCTAACATCGCTAGAGCAGGTAAAACGAATAGGCCGGATCCTAGCATTGCTGAAAGTGAAATGATTACAACTGATGCCATCCCGAGTTTTCTCTCTAGAGTTTCACTAACGAAATCAATCCTACGATAAACGAATTCGATGACATCTCTTGCCGAACTAGCAGGCATGACTCGCCGTCTTACAGGCTCTT
>CAYMQD010000207.1:0-2503 GCA_964392475.1 uncultured Alphaproteobacteria bacterium | reverse complement strand
ACAATAAGATAGACTAAAAAGCCTATCAGATAATTCCTTACCTTATGAATACACGAATAGCATAGACACTCTTAGGTGCGTGTATCTAAGTGCCTGCTCTCTGTCATTACTAATACCAGAAGTACCATCCAATCAGCAGTCCGATAACGACCCCTCCCTTTATTGCTTCTATCAAACAGAGATATGGGTGTCGTTTTATAAATGATTTTAACCAATTAGAAAAACCCATGATCACCTAGATTCTAGAGAGACCCTAATACGGTGATTTAATAGTGACGAGAATATAAATAAAATAAGAACCTATAAAAACGTCTCTGACTAATGTAAGAGAACACAACCAAGAGATACCCCTACGTATATATAAAAGACCCTCTAAGATACTGTAATATATATAAATTATCTCATTCCGTATACATCGGACATTAGCTACACATAACCATAAGGTATTGATTATGAATAATAATTATAAATAAATATTCATAAATAAATACACTGAACAACAATACTAATAGTCCTCCTCATTACTAACCGCTTTTTATGACTGCCACTCTCTCCACCGCCGAAATTCCTCTATGTCCTGTTTATAGCGAGGACTCACGTATTCGGCCTCTTTCAGACGCATCATCCTGTTATGCCCTTCCGGGTCTTGAGGAAGTAGTTCATCGACGTAACCCGTTTGTTTTATGTCTGTGTAGATAAATTTGAACATCTCTAAGCCTCCCAGAGACCAATCTACTCTCGGTCGAGTCTCACTAGCCCAAGCATCGTACATGACTAGTTGCAGCATAAAAGCGTGGCTCTCAGGCACTATGTAGCTGTCGTGGACAGGCAGCACGACGATCCCTTTTTGAGTGAAAAACTCGAGTATCCTCTCGCTTATCCGGCTGTCCTCGTATTGCAGCTCGACACCCACATCCGAACACAACATCTCCTCGATAGGCTTATGCTTATTTTTGAGTTGGTCTAGGATTCCTCCCAAAAAGCTGAACGACAGCTTCACGCCATCTATTTTAAACTTCTCCTTGCTAGCTTTGTCCTGAACGGCACGGAAAGCGTTTGTCTCCGTTTTCGCATTGATAGCTGTTAGCAGGAGTTGCTTAGACAACCATCTTCTAGCGTTTGGATCATCGACGCCCGGGATCGGAACTTCATATGGGTCCGCGTTATAGCGTTGGAAATAATTGATCTTCTTCCGCGCATAGAGAAGCGTGATATGGAGACCTGAAAAATCTGACTCGACCGTTCTCTCGCCATCTATCCGAATACTAGTCCTGTATTGTTTGGGTATTAATTCCCACCATCCACCATAGAAGCGACCACCTTGTGTCCATGAGCCTCGTGCGAAGCCGCGGTTCACTACCTTTTGACGTTGGTTCACGAGGAGACGGCTACCATCTGACCTGATAACAACCGGTTCATCGAGGCAGCTACAATCTATGTGTGTTTCTCTAAGCAGCTTATTATAAACCTCAAGGAACGATCTCATTCGTCGGGTCTCGTCAGTATCTTCGTACTCTATGTTTTTTTTGTTCTCATCTCTGAGGATCACACATTCCTGATGTTTGTGTGGACCGATATCAAAATTACTGAACCGGGCTTCTCGAAAGTGTTCGAGGAGTTTTTGTGTCGGACGTATGCGTGTAACACGACCAGAGCCTCCTGCTCTTCGATCATAGAAACCTTCGTGATATTCGATCAATGAGAGGTCTCGAAGCTCCTTAACAATGGGTATCGTCAGCCTAGAAATAAAAAGGGAGTTATATCGGGACTTCGCTTTATATTTTCTCTCATTGAGGTGTACGGCGGTGTAGAGGGTTGGATCGGAAACCCAAGTGACATACAGATGCAGAAGCACAACCTTCAGGTGCTTCTTTCGGATGTTGCTCATGGGGTCCGAGAAGTGATTAACGTAATTCTCACCAATGAATTTATTGACCTCTGGAAACTCCGACCAAAGGTGAAGATCGAGTTGTGTCGCGTGATCGCGGACATTCCCCTCGTCGTTTTCTAAGGGATCACTATCTGAAGGAATAGGTTGATCTAACATGTCCACCTCACTTGGTTGGAGAAGTGAGATAGGAACGGCTCGAAAGGGTATCAACCCATTGATATTATTATATATTATATAGGTATAACGTAGCTGCTAGCGTCTTATGATACTGTACTGTTTCACACCACTATAGTGTCTATCTGGGTAAGAATAATGACTGCTGAAACGTGCAAAGAATGTGCTCGATGATTCCGAAATTTCTCGAGGGGCTCTGATGTCATGGCGATTATCCCAGATTGTGCGCAAAGTCGCGCGTAGAGTTGAAGCCTTGTTCAATCGCTTCAATGATCATCATTCTATAATCTTTGTCTTTCTGACCCCTTATCAGGTGGTAGTCCACCTCATGCTGAGAATATTTGAAAGATATTTCATTTTTCCATGCGAAGTAGGTATTCCAATAAAGGGGGGTTTCACGCAGAATATTCACTATTCGATCCTCGATCTCACCTAAAT
>CAYMQD010000206.1:0-3500 GCA_964392475.1 uncultured Alphaproteobacteria bacterium | reverse complement strand
AGATCCATATAAAAATACAGTTTATGATAATTTTGGAAGAGCTCCTTTATACCAAGACTCAAAAGATTGGGAAAACTTATTAACAGTTATGGAGGAGCAACCAGTTGATTTTATGTGGTGGCATCACTACATGGGAACGGCAAGTCATCATTTAGGAAAAAAAGAAAACGCTCAAAAGTATTTTGATAGAGTGAAAGAGCTTTTAGGTGGTGAAAATACCATTGAAGCTCTCAAAAAAGAGGCAGAAATTTGGCATGAAATGACAGTTATAGAAGAAATGATGCCAGTATATTTAGAATATGGACTAAAATAATTTCTTTTTCGAAAATTTAATCATGAATAGAATATTACCTAGAAGAAGTTTTATTTTTACTCCCGCACTTAAACCTGAAATGTTTCTGAAAGCAAAATTATCTGGAGCTGATATTATATGTGTTGAACTTGAGGATGGAATTGCTCCACAAGATAAAAAAAAAGCCAGAGCCTTAGCTATAGATCTATTTAAGAATGAAAGTCAGGAAGATAATATTGAAAAGATATTGAGAATTAATTGTCCAAGAGATAATTTTGGTTTGAAGGATATTCAAGCAATTTTAGATACGGAATATCCACCACAAGGTATAATGATACCTAAAGTAAAGACGTCAGAAGAAATAGTGTTAATAGATGACTTGTTTTCAGAAAGAGGTCTTCATTGTAATTTTCATATCATTATTGAAACAAATCAAGGATTAGAGCGAGCTTATGAAATAGCAAATTGTTCGACGAGAATAAAAGCTTTCTTTTTTGGAGGAGTGGATATGGCTGCAGAATTAAGATGCAGTAATAGTTGGGACTCTCTTTTGTATGCTAGATCAAGGGTTGTGCATGCTGCAGCCTCAGCAGGCATAGATGTAATTGATGTTCCATATCTTGATTTAGGTGATCTAAAGGGTATGAAAGAAGAGGCGATAAAGGCTAAAGATTTAGGTTTTTGTGGTAAGGGATCCATACACCCTAAGCAAATACCAATTTTAAACGAAGTTTTTACTCCTTCTAAGGAAGAAATAATTGAGGCGAGAAATACAATAAATGCTTTTCAAGAAGCGGATACAGGTTTAGTGGTAATAAATGGAAAACTAATTGAAAAGCCAGTTTTAAGAGAGATGCAAAGAATATTAAGTATAGCAGATAAGATCAGAAATAATGAGTCTAAAGATGTATAATTATATAATTCTAGTTCGGAGAAGGTATGAATGAGTAGAGACCTATTAGATTTTACTAAAGACAATCAACTTGCCATTTTGGTATTAAATAACCCTCCAAATAATCTCTTAAATGATCATCTCTTAACTTCCCTTGAGAGTAATATAAAAATAGCCGAGGAAAATGGTTATCGGGCTATACTTTTAAGAAGTAAATTAAAACATTTTTCAGCTGGAGCAGATCCAAAGTTTTTATCAAAATCTTCAAAAAATAATGATCCTATGCGCCTTATTGAAATAGTGGAAAGCTCTACACTACCAACTATTGCAGCTATTAACGGAGCAGCATTAGGTGGTGGCTTTGAGCTAGCCTTGGGTTGCGATTTTATAATAGCATCAGAAACAGCAAGGATTGGCTTGGTAGAGGCATCTATAGGTCTAATGCCTTTAGCAGGAGGAACACAAAGACTAGTTGAAAGAATAGGTTTATCTAGGGCTAAAGAAATGTGTATGTTTGGGAGAAGATATGATGCCAAAACACTAGAAAATTGGGGGGCTATAAATTTAGTTGTACCAGAGACACAGTTATTGGATATATCTATTTCATTTGCTAGGCAGCTTTCTAACGGGCCTACACTAGCATTAAAAGAAATAAAAGCCTTGGCCAATTATGCTGCAAAATATGGAGTTAAAAAGGCAGATGAAAAAAGTAAACCTTCAATAAAAAAAGTACTAAATTCTAGTGATGCTAAAGAAGGTATTTTATTCCTAGCTGGAAACAAACAAAGTATTAGTTTTAAAGGAAAATAAATATGAGTGGACCACTAAATGGACTAAAAGTAGTCGATTTTACTAGAGTTTTGGCTGGCCCCCATTTCACTAAAATTCTATGCGATATGGGGGCACAAGTTATTAAGATTGAACACCCGGTTAGTGGTGATTTAGCAAGAGTAGGGAGCCCTTTTACTGGACTTTTTTCTCATTATTTTGCCCAACAAAATGCAGGAAAAAAATGTCTTTCTATAGATTTAAATATTGATGAAGGTAGAGAAATAATAAAAAAACTATGCTTAGAAGCAGATATAGTTGCTGAAAATTTCAGACCAGGTACATTGAAAGCTTTTGATCTTGACTATAAAAATTTAAAGTTAATCAATGAAAAGATAATTTATGTATCAATAAGCGGTTATGGTCAGGAAGGGCCATATAGAGGGCGAGCAGCGTTTGCACCTACGGTACATGCAGAGTGTGGAACTGCTAATGCTAAATTTAAACATTTAGGTGTCGATATCAATGACCATAAAAACATGCAAAGTGATTTTTCGCATGCGGACGTTTACACGGGCCTAGAAGCCACAGTAGCTTGCTTAGCAGCATTGAATCATAGAAATGTAACAGGAGAAGGACAACATGTGGATGTATCACTCGCTGCCACAATGTTAGCTGTTAATGAGAAAGCACATGCAGAATTAGCAGGCCTAGATGATAAAAAAGATGAACCATTTGCTTTATCTGCTCCTGATTCTCCTTTTATTAAGTTACCTGACGGTCAAATAGTAGTAATAGCGGCAAGTCCAATATTAACTCCAGTTTTTTTTAGATATGTACGTATGATGCGAAGAAATGATTTACTTGACATGCCAATTTATAAGACAGCAAAATTAAGAAGGAAAAATATTACTTCATTAATGAAAGAAGTAAGTAATTGGGCTGCTACATTTCGTAACATTGAAGATTTAGAAGCCCAAGTTGGAGAAGCGGGTTTAGCTGTTGGAAAATTAAGAACTATGAAAGACTTTGCAGAAGGCGAGTGGGGAAAATATTGGGGTGCGATAAGAAAATTAAAAGATGGTAAAGGAGGAACAATAAAAGTTCCAGGGCTTCCATGGAAATTTTCTAGATCTAATTGTGTGCCAGATAATCATCTAGCTACAAGAGGGATGGATAATACAAAAATATTATTGGATATGGGCTATAACGACGAAGATATAAGGTTTTTTCTTAAAAAAAATGTAATTGCAGAGGGTATATATTAAACTGTAATTATTATGTCTATAAGCTTGATTTTAATAAGTTTGCGAATTTGGTTATTGATAATAAGTTAGTAATTATATAAAAATAGATATTTGAACTATTTTGAGGAATCATAATGATAAAAGTTGGTGAAGAACTTCCTGATATAGAGCTTATAGTTATTAGAAAAGGTGAAATAAATGATATGAAGCTTAGTATGGTTTTTGCCGATCATTCTATGTTGCATCCAAGAAATAAGAATGTAGTATTGTTTTCTGTTCCAGGAGCTTTCACACCTACGTG
>CAYMQD010000205.1:0-8061 GCA_964392475.1 uncultured Alphaproteobacteria bacterium | reverse complement strand
ATAGTTATTGGCGTATTTATATCTATAATTCTAGCTTTTGGCAATTTGGATTTTGTTGTTAGGGTAAAAATATGGGGCTTCCACCCAGGTATTATAGGCGTTATACCTAATCTAATAATAGCTGTGTGTGGAACCTTATATTTTAACAAATCGCCAGACTAAATATAATAAAAATAAAATTTTACCACTATTTTTGTTATACAAACCTTTAGAATTAACAATAAGGTCATCTAATAAAACACGCAAACAAAAGCTATACTGCTTGAGCCATATTTTAGCCTCATCAGTCCTTGGATATAATTCCTTAAGTTCATCCCAAAACTGCTTAGAATGGTTAGGAATTTTTAAATGTAAAACTTCATGATAAACTACATAAGTCAAAACAAATTTAGGAGCCAGTATTAAACGCCAATTAAAAGATAAATTACCAGCTGAACTGCAACTACCCCATCTCGTAGCTTGTTCTTTTATAAATATTTTTTTATGTCTAACTTTAAGAGGTTTTTCTATATTTGAAACAATCATTTCCACTTCTTTTCTGATTTTATTAACAAAAAAAGTTTTCAAAAGTGTATAACATCTATCTATATTTAAATTTGTAGTTTTAATATAAATAATTTTATTCGTTAATAAGATGTCTTCATCAGATAAATTTGAAACCATTTTAAAAGTTAATCCATATTGCTTTCCTAAGAAAAAAATACCCGGATAGCCATCCACATAAAATAATGATTTATTAATTAAATGAGAATTATTTAATATTTTAGAATAACACCAATTAAATTTTGATAATAAAAATTTTTCTGCAATATTATAAGAAACCCCTCTAGGTATTGTTAATAAAACATAATTATCCTTAATTTTAATACTAATAGATCTAGATCTATTAGACTCATTTATTAAATAATTTAGTGATAAATTATCTAAATACATTTTTTTTTTCATTTTATTAAATTAGTTGTTGCGAATTATTATCATTTGCATTAAAGTCCTAATAATTATTAATTGCAGTTTTTAATTGTAGTGATATAAAATGATTTTTACTCCCCTCCACTTTGAGAGAAATCTATTTATATCCTATCTATGACCAACTACTAAAGGAGCAAAAGCTTTTGTTTTTGCTCCTTTTTTTTTACAAACCATATTATATTACAAAAAATAGTATATAATTATTATACTGAACTAAGCTAATTTAAATAAAGCAATTATTCAAGGGTACATTCAATGCTTCCATTGCCAAAAGGTATTCGCTCCAGATTTATAGATGACATAAATGGTCTTAAAATGCACATATTAGAATCAGGTTACACTGAAAAATCTAATCCTTGCGTTCTATTGCTACATGGTTTCCCTGAATTAGCGTTTAGTTGGAGAAAAATTATGATACCTCTAGCTAAGCAAGGTTATCATGTAATAGCTCCAGACTTAAGAGGTGTCGGTCTTACAAATAGTTGTGACACCAGTTATAATTGCAATTTAGATGATTTTTCTATGTTCAATATGGCAAAAGATATAACTTCTCTTTTATCTCATCTAAAATATTTTTCAAATGTTACAATTGTAGGTCATGACTTTGGTTCTCCTTTAGCAGCACATTGCGTTTTACTAGAACCTAAATATTTTTCATCTTTAACTATGATGAGTGCACCAGTAGCAGGCCAATATTCTAAAAATAAACTAAATGAAGATATTTATAATGAACTAAAACGGCTGATACCTGCAAAAAAACATTATCAACATTATTTCGCTAGCCCTGAAGCAAATGAAGATATATTGAACTGTTCACAGGGAGTAGAAAGTTTTTTAAAAGGATATTATATATTCAAAAGTGGAGATTGGAAAGGCAACAAACCTGAACCCCTTAAGTCCTGGAATGCTAAAGAACTTACAAAAATGCCCGATTACTATATCATGCATTATAGCAAAACAATGCCAGAAGTACTAGAAGACTTTGTCGAATCAGGTGGAGCAACCAATCCCGCATGGTTAAATAAGGATGAATTAAGCTTTTATAGTTCTACATACAATAAAACTGGATTCCAAGGGGGACTTAACTGGTACCGTTCAATGTTAAGCTACAAACCTAATGATGAAATTATGAATAGCTTAAATAAAACAATTGATATTCCTTCCTGCTTTATAGCCGGCAAGCAAGATTGGGGAATATATCAAAAGCCAGGTGATATGGAAGAAATGAGTAATTCACTGTGTAGTAAAATGTATGGGATTAATTTAGTAGAGAATGCAGGTCATTGGGTTCAGCTAGAAGCTCCATTGAAAGTATTAAGTATTCTCATGAAATTTTTAAAAGTATCGACAAAATAAAAAAAATAATTATAGCATCTATAATTAAATCTATTAAAATTAAATATAAAGTCTAGGAAAATATGTTTAATGGCAGATAACAATATAAAACCTTCAAGGAAAATGGCAGCCATTCTTGCCGCCGATGTAGTTGGCTACAGTAAATTAATGGGTTCCAATGAGATTCTTACTTTAAAAAACCTAAAAGATACTAGAGAAATAATTGATAAAATTATCTTAAAATATCATGGTCGCATATTTTCCACTGCAGGTGATTCTGTAATGGCAGAATTTGCTAGTCCCGTTGAAGCTATTTCTGCTGCCGCTGAATTCCAAGAAGCTCTTAATATTAGAAATAAAAATCTGGATAAAAATGAACAAATTGAATTTAGAGTAGGCGTAAACCTAGGCGATATTATGATTGAAGGAGACAATTTGTTTGGAGATAGCGTTAACATTGCTGCAAGAATAGAATCTATCGCTGAACCAGGAGAAATATGTATTTCTGAAAAAGTTTATTTAGAAGTTTCAAATAAGTTGCCTATTAAATTTTATCCTTTAGGGGAAAAATCTTTTAAAAATATTGATGTAAAAATAAAAGTATATTCCAGCAGTCTCACCACAGAAAAAGAACCCCATGAAAGAGATAAAACTTTTATAAACAAAAATTGGAAATATTTTGTTCCTGCTTTTGTCATGATATTATTATTAACTACTTATTTTATATTTTTAAACGGAAAAAGTAATAAACAAGAAGAAACAAATACACCATTAGAAGGGCCCAGTGTATTAGAAGTTTTCCGTTCCTCACAAACTGATGATAATAAAGATATTTCTACTCAAAATAGAGGAACGATTGTTGCATTAATGCAGTTTGCCTACCCAGCTGATAATCCAAACATGTCAGAATATGCAAATTTACTTCTAGATCATACCAAGACTATGTTGTTAAAAAATTCTCTGTCTGAAGTAATTATAGTTCCGAAAGGGTCTGAAAATTTGAATCCTCCTGAAGTTATGCTTATTGCAACCGAAGCGGATGCTACACATGTAATCAATGGGATTTTAATAAATGAAAATAATGTAATTAAGCTAAATTTAAAACTTTATGAATCAAAACGTGGAACAAATATAATTACTGAAAAAGTTGATATAAAAGAAGATGACTTCGAAAAGCTTGACTCGGCATTGAAAAAATTTACTGAAATAATTTCCAAATAAATGTAATCATTTGCTAGTAAATAAATTAAATGTTTAACAATTAAAATAAAAAGTAAGTAAATTTATATGAGAGTGATTTCCTGCAATGTAAATGGTATTAGGTCCGCTATAAGAAAAGGTTTTTTCGAATGGCTAGAATCAACCAAAGCGGAGGTTATATGTCTACAAGAAATAAGAGCATCTGATAAAGCAAGATTAGATAGCGTTATCGAACCTCTTGGATACCACGCTTACTATGCTGACGCCTTAAAAAACGGTTATAGTGGCGTATCAATTTATACCTTAAAAAAGCCAGATAATATTTCTACAGACATTTCTTGGAAAGAATTTGAGAATGAAGGAAGATGGATAAAAGCAGATTTTGGTTGTATTAGCATAATATCACTCTACATGCCCTCGGGCACTAGTGGAGAAATAAGACAAAATTTTAAATTCAAATGTATGAAAAGATTAAAAAAAATTCTTAGCAAGTTTTATTCAGATAATAGAGAGTATTTAATTTGTGGTGATTTTAATATAGCTCATAAAGAAATAGACTTAAAGAATTGGAAGTCTAATAAAAAGAATTCTGGATTTCTTCCCGAAGAAAGATCTTGGATGGATTGGCTATTTGACGATTTAGGTATGGTTGATATTCACAGAATACTTGATAAAAACGAAAACTTATACACATGGTGGTCTAATCGAGGTAATGCCCGACAAAATAATGTAGGATGGAGAATAGATTACCAAATCGGAACGCCACTTTTAGCTGGTCTAGCTAGGAATGCAAAAGTTTATCAAAATAAATATTTTTCAGATCATGCCCCCTTAATAATTGATTATAATTTAAATAGCTTCACCTCAAAAACTCAACTATCCTAATTAACTAATTTAAAAGGAAGTAAAAATTTATGATTAAGGCATTTTTTGCAACCAAAGTATGGACATTATGGGCTTATGGTGGCTTAACTGTATTAGTAATTTCACTCTATGTTCAAGTTCAATTTACAGTAGCTTTTAATAGCTGGTATGGAAGGTTTTATAATCTATTACAAACTTCAGCAGATTATAAAGATAAAGCTGAAGAGGGAATTGCCTTATTTTATGGACATATACTGTCACCCGCATATATACAGAATGGTTTTTCAGGTGAACCCTCTTTTTCCGTCATAGTTTTTCCATACATTGTTATTGCAGTCTTTACAGGCTGGTTTACTAGAATATATGGACTTAGATGGAGACAAGCAATTACATTCAATTATATTCCAAGATGGAGGAATGTTACCACAGAAATAGAAGGAGCAAGCCAAAGAATTCAAGAAGATTGTAATAGATTTGCAAGAATAGTTGAAAGTTTAGGTTTACAAATAGTTCGAGCAATTATGACTTTGATTGCTTTTATACCAATTTTATGGGGTTTAAGTGATAGTGTTCAAGTGCCATTTTTAAAAGACATAGAAGGAAGCTTAGTGTGGGTTGCTTTAACAGTATCTATTGGAGGAATAATGATTTCCTGGTTTGTAGGCTGGTATTTACCAGGATTAGAATACAACAACCAAAAGGTAGAAGCAGCATTTAGAAAAGATCTTGTTTTAGGAGAAGATAATAAAAAAGATTATGCTCAACCTGAAAAATTATGGGAATTATTTTTAGGTATAAGATTCAATTACCAAAGATTGTATTTACATTATGGGTATTTTGATTGTTGGATGCATTTTTATGATCAAATAATGATAATAGTCCCATATTTAGTTGTGGGTCCAGGATTATTTACAGGTTTAATTACTTTAGGAACGGTTGTTCAAGTGAGCAACGCCTTTCAAAGGGTTCATGGTGGATTTGCTCTGTTTCTACATAATTGGACCACCATTACTGAGCTACGCTCTATATGGAAAAGGCTAAGTGAATTTGAGAAAAATCTAAACAAATACGAAACCAAACCATCATTAGAAAAGTCTTTCTAAATTATATGTTTTGTATTTAGCATAACTATTTTCAGAAGGACCTATATCAATTATCACTATTCCGTCCTCTCTATCCCTGTCCTTTCCAAGAGGTAGATTTTCTATAGATTTTGGAGGCTTAATTTCCCAATTTAAAATAGTCAGTCTATCTACATACAAAAGTGTAGTTGAGATAATAAAAAGGAATAAATTTAAAAAACTTCATTTTTAATACAATAATGGTTTAAAAATTTTATATTAAAAAAAATAGTTGTAACAATATTTAAGTTGATTACACTGACTAATTTTTTTGGTTATTAACAAATACGCATAGATGAAAAATTGTACAATTTCTTAACTTGCTTTCCCTCATAAACTGATAGTAATAGAAAGGATGTTGATACTTTTTTCGAGAATGTTTAAAATTTAATTATATTTTTTATGAGTGTGCCATCTAAGTGAAACATCAAACAAAAAATGAAGTAGAAAAGATTACCTCTATAGATACTCTTAGCAATAAGATATTCTCAGATGAACAATTTTTCTATCGTAATATTAAAACCATTTCAAACGTATTGATTGTTTTATGTTTGGTATTACTTTTCTATGATAAATATTCCAAGCTAAGATACCACACCTTAATAGATAAAAATAATAATAAATATGTTCTTGATATTTTGACTTTCCAGAAATGGAAAAAGATAAATTATACCAGATAACCATTGGTTTAGAAAATGATCGAATTTTTCTGTTTTCTAATTTTTGGTGTTTTAATTATTATTCTCTATGGCATAAATCATCAATATAAGAAAAAAATTACCATGCATGAAAGGCATATCGAAAATTTAAACAAACACCTATTGGACATCACTTATGCTTTGGATAACATAAATCAGAAAATAGAATTAAAACTGGATGATCCCAATAAAATTCTTGTTAAGGTCAAAGATCCTGCTACTGGAAAAGTTACTATTGAAGTAAGAAACAAGGAAGAAATTAATAATGTTGCATAAAAATGCTACTATCAAAAATTCTTCTTTCCTCTTTAAGTAAAAATAAATCCTTTGTAATCCGATTGTTCTATCTCTTTGCATTTTTCAGCATATTTTGGGAACCCTCCTACATACGGCATAAATATCCTAGATTTTCCAGGAACATTTGCACCGACATACCATGAATCACAGGTAGAATAAATGTGATTTTTTACAAGCTCATTACTGTGAGAAATCCAGTTGTCTTCTTCTTTTGTTATTACATCAAATTGATTATATTTTTTTTCTTCCATAAACTTAATACACTTACAAATCCAATTAACATGATGTTCAATACCTACAATTAAATTAGCCAATACAGAAGGACTATTAGGCCCTGTTACCATAAAAAAATTTGGAAAGCCAGAAATTGCAATTCCTAAATAACTTCGCGGCCCATGTATCCACTTGTCCTTTAAATCTGCACCTCTTTTACCCTTGATATTTATATTAGATAGTGCGCCTGTCATAGCATCAAAACCTGTAGCCATAATTATAGTATCTAAATTAAAATTTTTTTCCTTAAGTTCTATTCCTTCTGGGTTTAATCTTTTAATAGGATCTTTACTTATATCCACTAAAGTAACATTTGAACGATTGAAAGATTCATAATACCCTGAATCTACAGCCAATCTTTTACAACCTATATTATACTTAGGAGTTAATAGCTCCGCTATCTTTGGGTCTTTTACAACATTTTGAATTTTTTTCCTTACAAATTCAGAGGCCATATAATTCGATTCCAAACTCAAACTTAAATCATTAAATGCTGCCAAAAACGGAATACCTCCTCTTTGCCAGTATGATTCAAATATTTTCTCTCTTTTCTTATCTGATACTTCCAAAGCAGATTGTTTATTAAATTGAAAAGCCATAGCAGTAAACATACTTCTCGCCCGATCTCGTAAACCCTGGTAATCTGCTTTTATTTCATCCACTGTTGCTGTGCAATCGAAGCCTTTAGCTTGTTTAAAACCTACTGGTGCTTTCCCATTAGGAGATCGTTGTAATTTTTGATTATACGCTGGAACTGAGTAATGAGGAGTTCTTTGAAAAACATATAGATGTTTGGCCTCCTTTGCAATTATAGGAATTGATTGTATGGCAGAAGATCCTGTGCCAACTATTCCAACATTTTCACACGAAAAATCAATATCATGGTGTGGCCATTGACCAGTATACAATATTCGACCACTGTATTCGTTTACCCCCTTAAAGGGAACCTTATTAAATACTGATAGATTGCCTGTTGCCATTATAACAAAAGAACACTTTACTATTTTTCCAGTATCTAATTTTATTTCCCAATTAGTTAATTTTTCATCAAAAACTATAGATTTAACAGACGTATTAAAATCTATGTCTTTTTTAAGATCAAATCTTTTTGCAACATGTTCTGCATATTTAAGGATTTCTGGTTGGGTAGCATATTTTTCAGTCCAATCCCATTCTTGCTGTAAATCTGAAGAAAACGCGTAAGAGTATTGCATACTGTCTACATCACATCTAGCTCCTGGATATCTATTCCAATACCAAGTTCCACCAACACTGCTGGCTTGCTCATAAACCTTTACTCGCAT
>CAYMQD010000204.1:0-2787 GCA_964392475.1 uncultured Alphaproteobacteria bacterium | reverse complement strand
GCAAACCATCTAGTAATCGAGTAACAGAGCTCGTGGTCCTAGGACTAGATCCATGACCAGGTTTATCTAACGCAATAAGTTTTAACCACACTGGAATTTTTTGAGTTAATTCAACCTCAAAAATAAGGTTATTGTTAATTATACGTCCACTTCCTCCTTCATTTATTAATAACTCAACATTTTTAAATATTTCTGGATTGTTATCTATGAGCCATCCAACACCATAAAAACCACCTGCTTCTTCATCTGCACTTGCTAAAAAAACTACGTCTCTATTCAACGGTATATTGTTTCTTTTTAAATGCAAGAAAGTAGCAAGTTGTGATATCCCAGTCCCTTTCATATCTAGTGCACCTCTCCCATATAGATATTCATCTTTTTCTACAGCTGAAAAAGGATCAACACTCCAATGTTCTGATTCTGCTGGAACTACATCTGTATGTTGTAGCATCATCAACCCTGGTTTTCCATCACCTTTAAGCCTTGCCCATATATTTCCTCTTCCTGGCAAGGACTCCACAACTTCATATTCTATACCTTCTTTTTCAAATATAGTTGCATAAAAATTAACAGCTAAAATTTCATTTCCAGGAGGATTAACGGTATTAACTCTTATAAATTCCTTTAGTAAAAGGAATGCTTCTTCTTCTATTGCAATAGCAAAAGAATTTTTTAAAAAAGACAAATAAAATATTAATACTAGTAATACTAATCGAAATGAATTTATCATGAATTAATCTTATACAAAACATTTACAGATTTAAAAGACAAGCAAGTTATTTTACCATATTACTATTCTGCAAACTAGAATATTGTTAATTAAACATTATTAAACATGTTATTTAAATCTTATTTTTTTTATACACTTATTTTCAGTATCAACTAACAACACTGTATCTTGCAAACTTAGCATACTATATTCTAGCAATTGCCTTCTTGTATACCGATTTTCTAGCTTGCTACTGTCTCCTGTCTTCACTTCAGCAATATATTTATTGCTATTTTTTTCAACTAAATAATCAGGTCTTACAATGTACTTAATTGGAACTCCATCTTCAAAAAACTTTCCTTTTATAGACACTTGTTCTTTTAAAATACTGTATCCATATTGCTTAAATAAATTTTTTGCTTTTGACTCCCCTCTAATTCCTCTCCATTTTCTTAATAAGAAAAGAAAGCTTTTCCAGCCCTTTCTTAAGATCCAACCTAAAGATATCGCTATCAATATAAGAACTACTATAAGTATCTCATTTTCTGTAAAATAATTTGGTATATTCTGCACTCAGATCCTGCTAACCATCTGTTATATATTTAATGTTGTGACAGTTTGTAAAAACATTCCATACTCACAATTATTCTTATGTGGAGGACACAGTGTTGCATTCAAGCATTTTTTGATTTCTAATAGTGTTTTCTCTATCCAACTTTCATCTACCGTATATTCTAGCAAACTCATTTTAAATTTCATATTAGCTTCTTCTGTGGAAAGAAAACTATAATCACTAAAACGATCTCCATCGCAATATAGAAAATACCCCTTAGAACTGACTGAAAAGCCTTTTTGTCTCATAACCCACACATACAAATCCATTTGACGTTTATAAGATTCTTTCCAAGGGCCATCTAAAGATATTTTTTTTCCAGAAGATTTTTGTGAAGTGCTTTTGTAATCTACTATATGTAATTTGTTTGTATCAGTATTTATCCATACATCATCTAGCCCTCCGCCAACTTTTAAATTACTCTCTTTATGTATATAATGCATTCTTCCCTCGGCACCAAAATGCAAGCTTTGTGTCCAAAGTTCGAAATCAGGATGATCAAATGGGATTAAATTATCCAACCCCAGATTTATTAGGAATGGATGAGTACGCTGTTTACCTCTATATTTATCAAAATCTCTTTTTAATAAAACATCTGTTGCTTCATTTATATTAAAACTAGGAATAGAAGGAAAAGTTATTCCCTTAACCTGAACAAGATAAAAACATGCAGGGCAATTTATAAAATTCTGAATTCGAGACCTACTGATTTCGTATGGCTCGCTTCTTAACTGACTATATTTACCTCTATGTCTACTCATATGAATTTCTCCATAATTATAATAAAAAATCTAATGTAAATACTTATTCTACTTAAGTTTGATCAATTATTTTATTTAATTCACCTTATCACATAGGCTAAAAAAAACTGGAAAAATATGGAAGTATCATTTCTAGACTTAATTGATATAGATTATAAAATTCATGAATTTTAATGTAAAGTTATGTTATTTCTATTTAATAAAATTAGTAGTATTATTATCTAGAGATAAAACTAAGTCTTTAGGTATTGTTAATTGCATAAATTAGAAACAACTATTTCTGGGATAGCTTTTAAATCAACAGTTGAGCAAATGTCTTTAATTGGCAGTATTGGAAAAGAAATTCTCCAAGAATATAAGATTACTAAGGTAGATTTAAATAAAAAATATTCATTTTGCAGTAAAATTGCATTAGTAAGTTTAAATTCAATTTTATCTATAGAGAGAATTCGCACACTAGCACCTACTAAGTTATTTTCCGGAGTGAATACAACTTGCTTTGTACTTTCATCCACATAATCTCCATATACTTTAACAAAATCGTTTCTTGCTTCTCTAGCTATTTTAATATTAGGTGAATCTAGTCTAGTACTGTTTTGATATAAATATTCGTGTACTGATTTTTCCCTTTTGATACCAATTTCTGTATAGGCATCAACTACGGTGCTTCCAAAAAGAAACAATGCTTCATTTCCAAAGCGTTT
>CAYMQD010000203.1:0-3595 GCA_964392475.1 uncultured Alphaproteobacteria bacterium | reverse complement strand
ATAATTTATAAATAAAGTTAGAGGGATCAATGGAAGAAATACAAAATAGAATAGATGATAAACGTTTAAGAGAAATACAAAAAAGCAGAGCTAAGAATGTTCTGAAACTAACCAAACTATTAGACAAAATAGTTAAAGCTGAATGGGATATTGCCTATACAGCAAATAAAACACTAGATAGAGTTAGTTCAGATGCAGCAAGCTCAGTAGCTGAATCTGCTCAATCATTGCAAAAGGCTATTTCCAAGTTAATTAGCACAGAGTTTGAAAATCCTATAAGTGAGGATCAAGTAACAAATGTAGCTACGATGCAAAATCTGAAAAACGCTATCAAGGATACAAACATTTAAATTTTTATAAAATAACTTATATTGGATTTAGTTAACTAAATCTTATGTAAGCATATCTGCCCAAATAGATCTTGCCCAGTCCCAAGCATTGCTGGCAATTTTTGTTGACCTTTGAGGGGAAAGACCTGACGCACCCTTGACACCAACTATCTTCTTACTTTCGTTATCATATGTATATACTGCACTAACTGAAATACCCTCTTCAGGAGAAACCAAACTATAGCAAGTATTAATCATTGAAGGAGGAGCTGGCTCTTGATTTAAACAGTCTGAGATTACAGATAGGCCACTTACCTTACCCATAGAATTAGCTATATAACCAGATTTAGGTATTTTTCCAATAGAAGTTTGATCCGTTGAATCACCTATCACATATATATCATTAGAGATTATTGATCTAAAGTCATAAGCGGAAACGGGAACCCACTTTCTTCCATCTGGAATAAATCCAGAAGTTTTAAGAAAACTAGGAGCTTTCTGGGGAGGAATAAGGTTTCCGACATCAAAAATTACTTCTTCAAAATCTGTATAAAAAGCATTTTTTTTAGAACTAACAGCTATTACTTTTGAATCTGGTCTATAATCAATGATATCTGAATAAAGATCATCCCAAGCTGACTTAAACAACTTCCCTTTAGAAACTATTTTTTGATTTGCATCTAATACAATAAGCTTAGATCTTGGCTTATTTTTTTTTAGAAATGCTGCTATAAGTGAGGCTCTTTCGTATGGACCGGGTGGACACCTATAAGGGCCATTAGGAATAGAAATACAGACTGTTCCTCCATCTTTCAAATTAGTTAAACGTTTTGCTATGAGTATTGTTTCCTTTCCTGCCTTCCAAGCAGACGGGAAAGTAGAAATTGCATTTTGATCCCATCCTTCTATGTTTGAATAATCTAATTCTATTCCTGGTGAAAGAATTAGCTTATCAAAATTTATATAGTTTTCTGCAAAATGCACCTTTTTGTTTTGAACGTCAATGTGTGTAACTTCCTTAGAGATTATTTTTATTCCATATTTGGTGTGTAATATTTGGTAACTTGAAGTAATATCTTCCATAGACTTTATATGTCCTATAACCCAATTAGATATTGGACAAGATTTAAAATTATTACTTTGCTCTATTAAATTTACTTCTACATCAGGAGCAATCCTTTTAATAGTAGTTGCTGCACTTAATCCACCCCATCCCCCACCAACTATAACTACTTTATAACCTGTAAGGTTTGATCCATTTGCTACCACTGAACCTATGTCTATAGTATTTAAGAATGGAAAACTTCCAACACTATATAAAAACTCTCTTCTATTCATAAATTTTTCTTAATTTCTATCTACATTATTTTTGAAAAAAGTTGCTATTTTATCAATTTGATCATCAGTATAGCCTTTTGCTATTATTTGCATAACATAATTTCTTCTAACCCCTGTTTTATACTCTTGAAATGCCTCTTTGAAGTAATTTGTACTCAGTCCAGAAATACTTGGTATAGTTTCTCCGTAACTATTTCCATCGGGACCATGACAACCCTGACAAGGTAAGGCCATGTTGTTAAGTTCATTAGCTGATAAATAACCAGACAACACGCATATTAATACAACAATAATATAGAAATATTTTATTTTTATAGTATTTGTTAATAACACTGTTAATGTGTTTCCCTTAAATCAAGTCCTAAATTATAGTATATTCTATAAAATATAATTTGAATACCTAGTAAAAAAAATACAAATAGCTATTATTAGAGTATACATAATAGATCTTCACCTTAGATAAAAAAAAATATATATATGGAATTATTCATTTTCATTTGTTAGCTATAAAAGGAAATGCAATATATTATAATAATATTAATAAATAAGAGAAATTTTTATGAATAAATTGGCCAAATTATTTACCTCATTAGAAATAAGGGGAACTGTTTTACCAAATAGAATAGTACTATCACCGTTATGTATGTATTCTGCTATAAATGGTGTAGCCAGTGATTGGCAATTTGCACACCTAAGTACTTTTGCTAGAGGCTCAACTGGTTTAATTTTTGCAGAAGCAACAGCCGTTGAATCAAGAGGAAGAATTACTCCTAGATGTCTAGGAATCTGGAATGATGAACAAGCAGAAGCACTCAAAAATATTACTAAGTTTATAAAAAGTATGGGTTGTGTTCCTGGATTTCAACTTGCCCATGCAGGTAGAAAAGCTGCCACAAAAGTTCCTTGGAAAGGGGGAACCCCTTTAGATGAAGAAGATTCTAAAAATGGAGAAGAACCTTGGGAACCTATTGGCCCATCAGCAATTCCTGTTGCTGAAGGCTGGCAAACTCCACGTGCAATGAATTTAAACGACATAGAAAATGTAATTAATTCCTTTTTACAAGGTGCCAAGAGAGCTGTTTCTGCTGGATTTGAAGTAATAGAAATTCATGCTGCTCACGGTTATTTAATAAATAGTTTTTTGTCTCCTATTACAAATAAGAGAAATGATTCTTACGGAGGAGACATTCAGGGTAGAATGCGATTTGCTATTGAGATAGTCAAGGCTGTTAGATCAGTTATTCCTTCGTCTATGCCTTTATTTTGTAGAATTTCATCTATTGATGGAGCTGATAATGGATGGTCAATAGAAGACTCAATTATTTTAGCAACCACTCTTAAAGAACATGGAGTAGATGTTATAGATTGTTCTTCTGGAGGAATTGAAGGTTCACCTCGATTTAGAGTGGATGATAAAGGAAAACCCTTAAAAAATAATTTAAGTAGGGGGCTTGGATTCCAAGTTCCATATGCAGATGAGGTCAAGAAAAAAGCAGACATCAAAACTATGGCAGTTGGTGTTATAGTTGATCCACATCAAGCAGAAGCGATTTTAGTTGAAGAAAAAGCGGACTTAATCGCTATGGGAAGGGAATTAATGTATAACCCTTTTTGGCCACTACATGCAGCTCAAACCCTTGGTTCTGATCCTGAATACAAGCTTTGGCCAAACCAATACAGATGGGCTGTAAATAGAAGGAAAAAAGTTGAAAAATTTAGAGGAGTAAGGGAATAAACTAAGAATATTGCCTTTTAAAACTCATTTTCAATAAAGTTTGTAACTTGGCCTAATGCCTTTCTAAATCTCAAACTAAGGCCTTTTCCAACTTGCAATAAAAGTGTATTAGCTACTCGTGGCTTTTCATTTTTCAGGGCATTAAAGTTTTTTTCTGACAACATTAAACAAAATGTCTCTTCGAGAGCTTTAA
>CAYMQD010000202.1:0-2544 GCA_964392475.1 uncultured Alphaproteobacteria bacterium | reverse complement strand
GGCGATCGACAGGATTACCGCAACGGCAATCAGAGCTATTGTCTCCATGGTGCTAGCCCATAGATCGAAGATCCCCAGCAAAGACAAGGCGATCGCCGAGAAAATCATGACACTCCGACCTGCAGACTTCCAGGACAGCCAAGCAACCGACACCAATACCACCGGCCAGGGTAACCAGAGCAGTACTGCTTCCAATCGAATGAGAAACTCCAATATCGCGTCCGACGTCGGGTCGAAAATACACGCCCCATTTCGGGTAATCCAACTAATCGAGGAGTCGATTCCGTCTTCGATAGGCCTGCTCCAGGCCCAAGGGAATGACATTTCCTTGTCAAGGACGCCTGTATCTTTGCCAAACCTGCGTAAGAAGAACGTGGCTGCGATGAGACCTAGGAACATCGCCACTACTCTGGGGCTCCCGCGGCCAACGCTAAGCAAGCTTGCTGGCAACGCAAATAACGCCTTTAACATACTCCCCCCATAGTAACCAACTAGCTACGGACCCCGGAGGTCTGCGAAGTGGTAGCCCCTAGCTGAGTAGTCTCCCTGAAATCCCTCGTGAACTCGGCAACGTACTCATCTGCAGGAGAATCAAGGATTTCTTGAGGAGTACCTTGCTGGATGATTTCCCCATCCCTCATGATCGCGATGCGAGTTCCAAGTTTTAAGGCCTCGGCGAGGTCGTGTGTTATGAAAACAATCGTCTTCTTGAGTTGTTCTTGGAGGCGCATCAATTCGGTTTGCATATCTCTACGGATCAGAGGATCTAGTCCACTGAACGGCTCGTCCATAAGAAGCAATTCAGGATCAGCGGCGATTGCCCGGGCCAGACCTACTCTCTGCTGCATACCACCACTTAGGAAGGTCGGACGGTACTCTTCCCAGCCCTTGAGGCCAACCATCTCAAGTGTTTCCTTGGCTTTTGCCTCTCGCTCGTCTTTAGAAACGCCTTGGATTTCCAACCCCCAGGCTGCATTCTCAATGACTGTCCTGTGAGGTAGAAGACCAAAGTGTTGGAACACCATTGCGGTTTTCGTCCTTCGATACTGGATAAGTTGTTCCTCGTCATAATCCAGAATGTCTTCATCGCTAACAAAGATTGAACCCCTCGAAGGTTCAATCAGTCGTGTCAGCGTACGGATCAGCGTCGATTTCCCACTACCCGAAAGCCCCATCACCACAAAGATTTCGCCTTGGGCGACATCAAAGCAGACATCCTTGAGACCGATAACGATCCCATGATCTTCCCGAAGTTCGGATTTACTCAGCGACGCCATTTCGGGAGGCAAATCGCTGCCATCATAGCCAAACATCTTCCAAAGATTTCGGACGCTGACCAGGGTTTGATTAGCTACCGCTACTGCCATTGATCTCGCGCTCCTTCTCCTTTAGATACTGCTGTGCCAGGCAGTTAGCGCCTGCCCCAGCCCTCCGCGGACCCGATCCCTAATCTACTTCGAGCGGAAATGCCGGTAAGGTCAAGGCGTCAAAGCCATCCAGGTCCGTTCTTAAGCTCGATATTTTTGATTAGTCGCGGGGATTCACGAATAGAGGTGCCAACACCGCCAGTTCCCGAGGCTCCTACCCCCCCAGATCCCAATGCGGCGCGGCTGGTTCAGGGCAACTTAACGGGATTAACAAAGCCTGTCAAACTACGTTTCTCGTAATAATACTTATGTAACGCATAGGATATCGTATTATTTTAGGTCCTTTACGACCGGAGACCCCTCGCCCACTGGATCAAGTGGCTCCTGCCATTTCACTCAGGGCAGAATTGACCCCTCAAATACATTCTCATCTATACGATGCACCCGGACACACTTCCCATGAACAAGGCGATCATCTAGCTCCTCGAGTTTTGATCGCACTAACCGAGCCAGGCAGCTGATTTGTGACCAGCTTCCCGTAATCCAGCTACTTGCATAGCCGAAGACGGTGCAAATCCGTCATTTACCCAACGTGTTCCGCGATCACGGGCTTTGAAATTAAATTCCTATCCTCTATTCAAATCCCGTCGATGAAAGCCGATCCATCCGAGGCCGGACAGCACGATGGCACCAATGACAACAATAAACGTGTAGAGCGGTTCTATCCCTAGGACAATCACCTGGGGTTCTATAATGTAATAAAAAAAGGTGAACGGGCGGAACGGCTCGAGGGCGTCAACCAACAGGCCCATGCTATTCAAGAGGTACGATGCGATCGTAACCGCTATCGCCACCTGAATACACCTCCCCTTCTTACCTGTCCACCCCGAGACCGCTAAGACCAACCCTCCCACGATGGCTCCTAGGCTCCACATGTTCACAGACGCAGCCACGATGTTTGTGGAATCGATTTCCAGTCGCATGGCCGAGGCAACTCCAAACATCGAGGCCCCTAAAGTCACGGCGGCAATGGTCATTCCCACCCAGAATGTCGCTACTCGTTGCACCCAAACTAGTCCCCTAGAATGTGGCCCGGCCAGAAGCATTTCAAGACGTCCTTGCTCTACGTCTCCAGCGGTAAGTCCTCTTGCAATCCCGATACCAATTATTATGAAAA
>CAYMQD010000201.1:0-4037 GCA_964392475.1 uncultured Alphaproteobacteria bacterium | reverse complement strand
TAGTTACTCCAACTACGGTTAAATTCTTTTTTTTCTGCTTAATAATTTCTCTAACTATAGCCATAGGTCTTTGGTAAATTGCAAACCCACCAATAGCCAAACGGTCTCCATCTTTAAGTATCTTGATTGCTTCCGAAAGGTCTAAGATCTTTTCTGATCTATTAGCTATAGTCACTTTTGTTCCATATATTAAATTTTTACTCAAAGAAAAATATATATAATTTGATAATATAAAGCGAGTTTTTAATATCAATATTATTGATATAAATATAACAAGATATTGCCGAATTGGTGGACAGAATGTTTGCTAGTGATGTAGTATCAATTCGTTTAAAGACTAATGTCTAATAGCGTAATAATTAGACAAGAATTGAAGGAAGAAACTTTGGGGAAAAATGAAGATTTAGATTTATATACAGATGTAAAGTTAGGAAGTAATAAATCTTTCGGGTATGTATTTACTACTGTTTTTGCCACGATAGGGATATGGCCTTTATTTTTTGGAGAGTTTCCAAATTATATATTTTTATTATTAAGTTTCTTACTATTGATTATAACTATTTTCTTTGCAGAATTATTATTTCCTTTCAATAAACTTTGGTTTAAATTCGGCTTACTCTTAAATAAAATTGTATCTCCAATTATTATGGGATTTTTATATTTTGCTACTTTTGTGCCTATGGGTCTGTTAATGCGTATATTTAAAAAAGATCCGCTTAAATTAAATAAAAAATCAGGTATAAACTCCTATTGGGTCTACAGAGATCCCCCTGGTCCTTCATCTAAATCTTTAAAAAATCAATATTAATAAATTTAGGATATATTTTGAGGTAATTTATGAGTTTTTTAATTGAACTTTGGCAATTTTTGAGAGTTAGAAAAAAGCTATGGTTGGCTCCTATAGTTTTCATGTTGCTTATTTTTGGAGGGCTAATAGTTTTATCTCAGGGTTCTGCTCTAGCTCCCTTTATTTATACGATTTTTTAAATAATATGCGTATTCTTGGATTATCGGCATTTTATCATGATAGTGGTGCGGCATTGGTAGTTGATGGTGATATAATTTCTGCTGCTCAAGAGGAACGTTTTACCAGATTAAAACACGATTCTAAATTCCCAAAAAACGCTTTACAATATTGCCTTAAAGAGGGTGGTGTTTCTCTTGATGAAATAGATAACGTTGTTTTTTATGATAAACCCTTTTTAAAATTTGAAAGGCTATTAGAAACTTACCTTACAACGGTTCCTAGAGGGTTTTCATCATTTAGGAGAGCAATGCCAATTTGGGTAAAGGAAAAGTTATTTCAAAAATCTTTGCTTAAAAGAAAATTAAAAGAAATTGAGCCAAATTTTGATTGGGAAAACAAATTGTTATTTTCTGAACATCATTTGAGCCATGCTGCATCTGCTTTTTTCCCGTCTCCTTTTAATGAGGCTGTCGTTTTAACTATGGATGGAGTAGGAGAGTGGGCAACAACTTCTGTTGCAATAGGTATAAATAATGAACTAAATATAAACAGAGAAATACATTTTCCCCATTCTTTAGGGCTTCTCTATTCTGCTTTTACTTATTATACAGGCTTTAAAGTAAATTCCGGAGAATATAAATTAATGGGACTAGCACCATATGGTGAACCTAAATTTAAGGATGTAATTTTAAAAGAGATAGTAGATTTAAAAGAAGATGGAACTTTCTGGTTAAATCAGAACTATTTTGATTATTGTACTGGCCTGACAATGACAAGTCCGAAGTTTAATGATTTAATGGGAGTGGCTCCCAGGAAAGAAGAACAAGATATATCTCAACGCGATATGGATATAGCTGCCTCTATCCAATCTGTTACGGAAGAAATAGTATTACGGCTCACTAGATCATTAGCAAAAGAATTTAGTTACTCGAATTTATGCTTAGCTGGAGGAGTGGCACTAAATTGTGTTGCAAATGGTAAATTAGTTAAAGATGGGTCTTTTAAAAATATTTGGATACAGACTGCTGCAGGAGACTCGGGAGGAGCACTGAGTGCAGAATTGGCAGGATATTATATTTTTTATGGGAAAAAGCGCAACAAAAACAAAGGCAATAAAGACCATATGAAAGGGTCATATTTGGGTCCTAAGTTTCATCAGAATGAGATAGAAAGCAAACTAAGAAAATTGGGTGCAAAGTTTTCTGTTATGTCTGATTCAGAAATGATTAGAAATTTAGCAACAGAGTTAACTAAGGAAAAAGCAATAGGATGGTTTCAAGGGAGAATGGAGTTTGGCCCAAGAGCTTTGGGAGCGAGATCTATTATTGCAGACCCAAGATCTGATTTAATGCAAAAGAATTTAAATTTAAAAGTTAAATTTAGGGAGTCTTTTAGGCCTTTTGCTCCATCAATTTTATATGAAGATATAAAAGATTGGTTTGATTTAAATATTCCCTCTCCCTACATGATGCTTGTAGCAGATATACATAAAAGGCTTAAAAAAGTTATACCAGAGGATCAAAAAGATTTCTTTGGTTTTAAAAAGTTAAATGTTGATAGATCAGAAATTCCTGCAGTTACTCATGTAGATTATTCAGCACGAATTCAAACTGTTCACAAAGAAACAAACCCCATGTACTATTCGCTTATTAATGAATTTAAATTAAAAACAGGTTGCCCGATTCTGGTAAATACAAGCTTTAATATCCGAGGTGAACCCATAGTGGCCACCCCGGAAGATGCATTTAGATGTTTTATGGGAACAGACTTAGATATACTTAGTATTGGAAATTGTATTTTATTTAAATCTGAGCAAGAAAATTCTTTAAAACATGACTATAAGAGTTCGTTTGCTCTTGATTGATTTTACAGTTGAAATTTATACTCATTTTTTTTCTTATTTTTCCTTTCTACTTAAAGGGAGAGGATTTCATATTTGAAGACTTTTTAAGTAATACTAATAAAGATTGGGAGTTCATTTCAGATAATGTTATGGGAGGGATTTCCTTTGGTAAGTTACAGTTTATTTCTGAAGAAGGTTATACCTTTGCAAGGTTGACTGGAAAAGTAAGTCTAGAAAATAATGGTGGCTTTATTCAATTTAGAAGAACTACTAATAATTTAGTTAGATCAGATCGAAAAGGAATAAAAATTTATATAAGATGTAATAATCAAAAATATTTTGTTCACATTAGGACCAAAAATATGATTTTACCTTGGCAATATTATCAAGCATCTTTTTTTGCAAATAAGAACTGGGAGTATGTAGAATTACCATTTGAAACTTTTGAGCGGTCTGGTTTTATCTTATCTAAAAAAATTAATCCTAAAGATATTATATCTTTGGCAATTGTTGCTTTTGGTTATGTACAAAAAGTTAGAGTTGATGTTAGAAGTATAAATTTTTATTGATTTAAACTTCTAGTTTTTCTGATATTTTTAATGCAAAAGCATAATCTAAGGCAATATCTTCTATATGTCCATCTCTACCAGACTTTCCTCCATGTCCAGCTTCCATTTCAGTCTTTAAAAGAAGAAGATTATCATCTGTTTTATAGTCTCTGAGTTTAGCAATAAATTTTGTAGGTTCATCAAATAAAACCCTATTGTCTGATAAACTTGTTGTTATTAGTATGTGCGGGTAGCGCATTTTTTGTATATTATTATAAGGAGCATAGGAGTAAATATATTTAAAGTGTTTTTTATATTTCTTTGCGTTACCAAACTCGTTAAATTCACCTATTGTTAAAGGTAAAGAATGGTCAAGGTTTGTTGTTAGTGAATCTACAAAAGGTACAGCCAGTATTACACCTAAAAATAGTTCCGGAGCTTGATTAATAACTGCGCCCAAAAGCAAGCCTCCTGCACTTCCACCTAATCCTATTATATTACCTTTAGCAGTATACCTTTTACTGATTAGATGGTTGGCTACAGAAATGTAATCCTTAAATGTATTTTTTTTGTGCAACATTTTACCTTTCTTCCACCATTTCATTCCTCTCTCCATGCCCCCTCTAATATGAGCTGTTGCCCATATAATGTCTCTATCTATAAGGCTTAACTTTGCAGA
>CAYMQD010000200.1:0-5092 GCA_964392475.1 uncultured Alphaproteobacteria bacterium | reverse complement strand
ATGTTAGGTTCAATACTAGCTGGTCGCTTAATTTCAGGAGGAGCATATAGAACAATAATGTTTATTGCTCTAACTATATATTCATTTTCATCTATATATATGGCTACATGGACTCCTAGTGTATCTATTTTAGAAATTATTATTAATGGATTTATCAGGGGTATAGGAATAGGAATGTTTTACGTTCCTCTTGCAACAGCTACATACCTAACACTTCCAACAAATTTGAGGAATGACGGAACTAGTTTATTTCAATTCATAAGAAATTTTGGTTCAGGTCTTACCGTTGCTATTATGGCTACTACTTTATCTAGATTTACTGAAATTAATACTAAACAACTCAATACCTTAATAATACAAGGGGGGAGCCAATGGGATTATTTGCGATCTTTAAATCACGAAGCAAACAACTTACTTGATCCTATAACAGTTTTTTCTACTGTAATACAACATCAATCATTGATGAATGCATTTGGCAATAACTTTATAATAATGGGTGTTATACCACTATTTTTTTTACCGCTACTATATTTCTTTCATCCTAAAAGAAACATATTATAACTATTGGTCAGCAGCAACTAATGGTTTAAATGGCTTAATATAAACAATAAGCCTGGGTAATAAAGTTAATGAAGCTATAAGAGCCACTAACATAGCAAGGCCAGTAAGTAACCCAAAATATATACTAGGAATAAAATTAGAAAATACTAATATAGAAAAACCAATTATTATGATTAGTGAAGTGTAATACATTGCGTATCCTATACTAGTATGCGCCCTATACATGCTTTTGATATAATCGAAATCCTTAGAAAATTCCGCTTTAAATCTATGGATATAATGAATTGTATTATCTACCGCTATACCCATACTTATTGCAGCAATAGTGATAGTCATCATGTCTAAAGGAATATTAAACCACCCCATAAAACCTAAAACAGATCCTATAGATAATAAATTTGGCACTAACGCTATTATTGAAATAGTAAACGATTTAAAAAGGATCAAAAACATTATAAAAAGAGCCATAATTACAGCACCAAGAGTAAGAATCTGAGACTTGTATAAGCTTTGTAACATATTGTTATATAAGACCAACATATTAGAAAACCTTACTTTTTCACTTCCTAAATTTGCATCATTATGAATATTATTTTTCAGTTTCAATAAAAAATCATTTCTTCTTAGGTTAGGTTGAGAATCCCTAATTCTCACTGCAAAACGAACTTGATTATCGTCTATCGAAACATAAGGATTTAAAATTATGTTTTTATATTTTTCAGGTATTTCATTATATAATAAACCTAATTGTAAGCTATCTAAGGATTGATTATCATTTAAAATTCTACCTACTTTAAGTAGTGTTCCTAATGAACTCACTTTGCCAGTTTCTGGCAAACTGTCTAAATAATCATGTACTCTTTCTACTTTTTCCATTTTGTCTCTTGTAAACCAATATTGAGGTTCTTGCTCTAATTCATCTAACTCTGCCATTAAATCATCTAGTTCATCATCTTCTTCTTCCGATAGAAAAGTTTCTTGATTATCTAATTCATTAATATCAATATCTGTAAAATCTAAAGTTACATCAAGAGCGGTAGTACCCCCTAGTTGTTGATCAATTACTTTCATTCCTTTATAGATTTCAGTTGAATTTTTAAAATAATCAATAAAACTATTTTCTACTCTTAATCTAGAAGCACCTAAAACACAGAAAATAAGAACTATGAAACTGGCATATAATATAGTTTTTCCATTATTATCAGTAAAAATTGCAAAAGTGTTAGGTAGTGAAAAACGATCTTCAAACTTTGTATTTGGGACTAACTTATCTAGGTTTATCTGTAGCAAAGGAAATAATAAAAAAGTCATAATAAGTGATACAGTTACACCTGCACTCATCATCCATCCAAAATTAATTACTGGTAATAAACCCGAAAATATTAAGGAGCTAAATCCTGCTATAGTTGTTAGGACAGCATATAAACAAGGCTTAGCCATGCGCTCTATAGTTAATAATATTAGTTCTTTTTGATTTAATTCAGAATGGATACGAACTAATTCTCTATATCTAACTATTAAATGAATAGTTATGGCCATAGTAATAATTAGTTGAAGAGAAATGAAATTTGAAGATATTACAGTAACCTCCCATCCAAAAAAACCTAAAATTCCTGCAGTACATATAACGGAAATAGAGCAAGTAAGGATTGGCAGTATAATCCAACGTATTTGCCTAAATATTACACTTAAAGTAATAATAAGAAAGATTAGAATACTTAAACCAAAAATTTTAAGATCATTTTTAATAAAGGAAATTACGTCATCAGTAATCATCATCAAACCGCCTAAAAATAATTCTGAATTGCCCTTATTATCTTGTATTATATTCCTAATATCAGAAATTGTTTTATTTTCTGCAGACCTAATTTTATCCCGATGCAATTTATATTGTCTTTTTACAAGTTCAAATTCAACTAATTCTCCAGATGATAAACCTACATTCTTCAATTTTGATCTTAAGTGGTTTCTTTTATCACGTAATTCCTTTTTCCTAAAATCTTCAGTTAAGTTAACTAAAAGTGCGGTAGTTTTAAAATCAGGACTAACTATATTATCTTTATAAATTGGGCTTGTACTAAATTCTTTCTGAACTAAGTCATACTCTATACCCTCAGACTCCATAGTAGGTATAAAATTAACTAAATCAGATATAGGTCTGATTGGACTCTGTAAAAGTGGAACATTTAATATTGAGGTAACTGAACTTACCATCTCAAGGGATTCTAATTCTTTAGATATTCTTTTAATTATTTTTAGGCTCTCAATAGAAAACAAAGAATCTTTAGGTGTGAAAGCTATAACTAAATAATCAGGACTATAATATCTCTCGTTAACTTCAATTGTATACTCTAAATCTTTGTCATCTTCTAAAATAAGAGTCTCAGAAGATGCATCAATTTTTAGATTTCTTGCTTCATACATCAAACAAAGAACAAAACAAATCAAGATAAATAATATTATCTTTGGAAAGGTAAGAAAAAAATTACTATATAAAGATCTTAATGACATAAATAATCCAAATTAAACTTATAATATTTTGTATAGAACTGAGAAATATAACACTTTATTAACAACTCAAAAATTTAATATCTATAAATTCTTTTTCTTAATTACCTCACATATATTTTTTTTATCTTCATTTTGAAAGCATATATAAAATTTATTTTGATATTTAAAAATTGCTTTACTCGAACTGTTCATGATGATGACGCCATGATTAATAATTTTATACGATAACTTATCAGATATTTTATCATTAGCTGATAGCATATTTTGTTTTAATACAAAAAATAATAAGAAAAGAAGAAATAATGTCTGACAACAGTTTTTAAACATGAGATCATAATATATAGGTAAATAGAAAATTTATATATTAATATAGTATTTAATTGCTTAATTAATTATCAAATGAAAACAAAAACAACTTATATATTATCAATAGATCAAGGAACTACTAGCAGTAGAGCCATCTTGTTCAATCATAAAGGTAATATAATGTTTGAAAAATCTAGAGAAATTAAGCAGTATTATCCGAACATAGGATGGGTTGAGCAATCTCCAGAAGAGATATGGAAATCAGTATTATATGTAGTAAAAAATGTAGTTAATTCAGCAAAACTAGATAAGATAGAAATTTCTGCGATAGGAATTACTAATCAAAGAGAGACAACTTTAATTTGGGACAAAAATACAGGACTTCCAATTTATAATGCTATAGTTTGGCAAGATAGCCGCACTGCAGAATTTTGTAAGATTTTAAATGAGAAAGGTCTTCAAAACTTTGTTAGAAAAAAAACAGGGTTATTGATAGATCCTTATTTTAGTGCATCAAAAATTTTATGGATTTTAGATAATATTAAAGGAGCTAGGAAAAAAGCCTTAAATGGAGATTTATGTTTTGGTACAATAGATACCTTTCTACTATGGAGATTAACTAAAGGAAAAAAACATTATACCGATGTTACAAATGCAAGCAGAACTTGCTTATATAATATAAAAAACAATCTTTGGGATGAGGAACTATGTAAAATATTTATGGTTCCAAAAGAAATACTTCCTGAAGTGAAAGAAAATAATACAGAATTTGGTATAACAGATAAAAAAATTTTTGGTCAAAGCTTACCAATTTTGGGAATGATTGGAGATCAGCAATCTGCATTGATAGGTCAAGGAAATATAAATCCAGGTAGCATAAAGTCTACTTTTGGTACAGGCTGTTTTATGATAGTGAATTCAGGAAATAAGATAATAAAATCTAAAAATAAATTATTATCTACAATCGCCTACAAATTGGATGGTAAAATCAGCTATGGATTAGAAGGGTCTATATTTATTGCAGGAGCTGCAATAAATTGGCTAAAAGACGAGTTAAAGGTTTTAAAGTCAGTAAATGAAATAGAAAATTTAATTAAAAAGACTAAAAATAATCAAAATGTTTACTTTGTCCCTGCATTAACTGGACTTGGAGCTCCTTACTGGTCACCCAATGCTCAAGGAGCTATTTACGGGATTACTAGAGAAACTGGCCCAGAAAATTTTATAAGGGCAGCATTAGAATCAGTTGCATACCAAACTAATGATTTAATTAATGCAATGATTTCAGACGGCATTAAAATAAATGAAGTAAAAGTAGATGGGGGTATGAGCAATAATAACTGGCTTATGCAGTTTACCTCAAATATTTTAAACAAACCCATTTTAAGACCAGTTGTTCAAGAAACTACTGCTTTGGGAGTAGCAATGATTACATTATTAGCTTTGGAAAGATTTAATAATATAGAAGATATTAATGATGCTTGGAAATTAGATAGAAAATTTATACCCCATATAGATAATATTGATCGCACTACACTAATTAACAATTGGAATTTAGCTGTGAAAAAAACTTTGTTACAAGCAAATAAAAAAAATTAAAGTAATACTATATGGACTCACCATTAATTCTATTTTTTATAGAATTTCTTGGGGTGCATTTATTAAATATAAATTGTATAAATAAGCCTTCCTTACATAACTCCCATGGGTATAT
>CAYMQD010000199.1:0-5200 GCA_964392475.1 uncultured Alphaproteobacteria bacterium | reverse complement strand
TCTATTCTAAAATATCTTCCACGATTCACACCTATATCAAAAAAAGTTAATTCACCTTTATTTGATAATTCTGTCTCAATAAGCTCTGTCCATTCACCCATATGAGGAAATGGATTAGCAGTGCCCACTTTAATATTCTTTGCCCAAGTAGATGGATCGTCCTCTGTGCGATTATTTAGCCCTAGTCCAACAAACCTTTTATTTTTAGGCATTGAAAACATTATAACTATAGGAAAAATATCTGTTCCCGAATTCCAGGTAGTATTTATATTATCGTCAATTAAATTTGATGCTGATCTTTCTTTAGAAAGTTCAGCAGATCTCTGAACTACTTTTCCTCCCATCTGATCAGATATTAAATCCTCTTGTGCCATTAAAGGAAAGCAGTATATTAGGAAAATAAATAACAAAGAAAGTATTTTAAATTTTAGGGGAGACATATCTAATACCATATTTGTTAAAGATAGACTTAATCTTATCTGTCTCTATATTTTCTTTTAAAAATACATTTACCTTATCTAAAAGCTGTTTGTCTGAATTTCTCAAGGCCATTCCTACGTCAAAATCTAGAATTTCACCTAAATCAAATTCTTTAGTTGATATAATATTTGAAGAATTATTTTGAAATTTAAACCAATCAAAATGTGCAGCAGAAACAAAGGCAACGTCAATTTGTCCTAAATCTACAGCCTTTATTAATGATTGCTCTGTTCTATTCGCAGTACGGGGATTAATATTGAATTTTTGTAGCAGCATGTGAGCCCAACTGCCTTGCATAGCACCTACTGTTAATGATTGAAAATTAGAGAGTTTGTATTTATCTAAATTATCCTCGCTTCCTATTAAAACTAGCTCCATACGAGCATAAGGAATAGTTTTTAATGGAGGACCACGCTTAGGTTTTTTACTACGAGTACCAGCATCTGTTAATGGCCTAACTCCATCTCCTTCTTCGGAATTATGATCTTTCGTTACTATTGTTTCCATCAAAGCATCACATTTAGCTCTTCTTGCATGGAATCGATATAATATCCAAACTAATTCCAAATCTACTTCTAAATGTTTTGCTAAAGATTTTGCGAGATCTATATGTATACCCTTATTTCCATTTAAATTACTGGAAAAAGGAAGTGAATCAGGAATTAAACAAACCTGAATAGTGCCTCTCGACTGTATGCGGTCCCATGTGTCTGCTTTAGATTCACTTATTATCAAAAAACTTAGAATTAAAAATATTTTAAAATATAATATTCTCATTAGTGTACAACTAACATTATACATACCTTTACTTATATTTAGATAACAATTCATGAATTATCTCTTTTGCTTGACCAGGATAATTGCCTGCCAATGCTTCTTTTAAATTTGACAAATCACCACCTACGATTACGACTCCCACCATTCCAGCAGAAACATGGGGAGTACATTTATACGTATATATTCCTGGAACTGTAAACGTATAGCCTGCATTTTTATGCATTTTTGATTTATATCTAATTTCATTTGGTGCAACCATAAACTCAACATTGTGACCCTTTGTCACGGCTTTCCATAAAACTCTTCCGCCTGTATCTATTTTCACCAACATCGGTTCATATCTAAATCTCGATCCACTTGGCCCTACGTTTAACATATCCACGACGGCATCAGTAGCAGCTAGAGCAAGTGAACAAAATTTTGTAAATAAAGTAGATAGTAACAGTAAATTAAAATTTCTACGATTAATTAACAACTAGCTTAACTCCTCTATAAAACTTATTAAGATTTGAAAGAACTTAAAGTATACTTGTAAATTAATTATTACAACCATATTTACCCTCTAACAAAAAAATAAAGGCGGAAGCTAATTCTTTAGCTCCCGCCTATAATATTACTAAATATTTACTATTTTACTTAATAGTAAATGCAATCATAGCTGCACCAGCAGGAAAGTCTGCTACCTCCGGCCAAATTGCTGGGTATAGTCCCATAACTAGAGATCCTATACCTGATGGAGTCGCAATATGTTGTTTTCCACCAGCCATATAAGAAATAGGTCCGCCTCTAAAACCTGAACCAGCTTCAAAAGACCATAAAACTTTACCACTATCAGAGTCAAAAGCTCTAAAAGTCCCGTCAACTTGTCCTTGGAATACTAATCCACCTTTAGTTGCTAACACTGGTCCTATAGGTACATACTTATACTTATGAGACCATTTACGATCGCCACTAACTGGATCCCTTGCATCTAAGCGTCCATGAGCTTTTTCTCCATTTGGAAGATCAGGAACTGCCTTCAAGTCAGCACCAAAAAATAGTTGCGCTATAGGCTCAGTAACTGGGTCCTCTTTACGAACTGTAGTTATTTGGCAAGCTTCCGCAACAGAGTTATACCATAACCCTCTTTCTGGGTCATATGCACCTGCATTCCAAGAACGCCCTCCAGCTATCCAGGGGCAAGAAACAAAATCATTACCTAACTTAGGTGGGTTTCTTCCAATTAATTCCCCCGTCTTAGGATTAATAGTTTTAACCCAGTTATGGTGTTCAGTCATTGGCCATATATTTTCAATGGCACCATCTTCTCTGTTGTAAACAAAAACAAAGCCTGATTTATTTTGGTGAACTACAAGTTTTTTAGAACCTCTATCTAATAGCCAGAACTCTCCCATAGTAGAATCAAAATCCCAGTCATCATGAGGAATTTCTTGATGATACCATTTTAGATCTCCATTATCAGGATTCATCGCTAATACTGATGATGTATAAAGGTTATCACCTGGTCTAGCACCAGTTTTTGATGGACCAGCTGGATCTGCACCCCAGTCATAATCAGGCGCAGGGTTTGATGTTCCAACAAAATAAGTGTTTGTGGAAGGATCATAGGTACCTGGCATCCAGCTACCACCTCCACCATATTTACCAGAATCACCACCCCATGAAGCAGGGTCATCTTTAATTGTATTAAAAGCAAACTTAGTTTCACCTGTATTTGGATCTAAACCAAAAATCTTACCTTGAATAGGATATTCACCAGCAGTTTGTCCCATCATAAGTGTATTTCCGGCCATAACTGGAGGAGAAGTAAAGTTACATGCGCATTTAGTCGTATCTACTAATTGTGTAGTCCATACTTCTTTACCTGTTTTTTGGTCTAACGCAATTACTCTTCCATCTAAGGTTCCCATATAGACATTTCCATTCTCGACAGCTACTCCTCTGCTGTACGGAGTAAAGAAAAGCTCATCTATTACTGGATCTAGATCAGGATAAAAGTGCCATATTTCTTTACCTGTAGCGGCATCTAAGGCAAATACCCTGTTATAAGAAGAAGAATAGTACATTATGCCATCTATAACCAAAGGTGTGGCCTCAAGTCCTTGTTCTATAGCTCCTGGTTGATGTATCCAAGCAACGTTTAAGTTGCCAACATTACCTTTCTTGATTTGATCAAGGGCTGAATAATGAGGAGCATTATCATTCCCATGATACCAACTCCAATCACCTTCTCCTGCGTTTGAGACCTTTATAGATAGCACACATAGTACTAACAATCCCAACATAGCAGTAAAGGTTTTTCTTAAACTCTTAAACATAATTTAAACCTCCCGATTTAATATTAAGAATATTTATTATATGCATTCATAAAATATCTAAATAATCAATTTAATATTCGAAACGATGCTCTTTCAATATAAGTGAATATAAACTATATGTAAATTTTTATAATATTTTTTTTTTGTGCAGTAAATACCTTTCTACTATAGGTAATTTTAATTGCAAAAACTTAAGGTAATAACGATTTATGATTTATATAAAATTATACTTATTTCTAATATTTTTCTTTTACACTTCTATCAACACAAATATTTCATTAGGAAACGGCCTTTCTAGTCAAGAATTACAAGCCCTAGAATACGATGCGAAAGCGGGAAATGCAGATGCACAATTACAGCTTGGTAAAAACGCTCTCCTATTTATAAGCCCCCCTGATTACGCTACTGCTGGTTTCTGGTTTAAAAAAGCTGCAAAATTAGGAAATATGGAAGCGAAAGAACTATTAGCCGCTCAAAAATTATCAGGCCTTGGAATGCCACCAGATCTACTTGGCGCACTTAAATTATTTAAAGAAGCTGCAGTATCTGGATCTCCAAATGCACAAGCTAGCCTTGGAGTTATGTATGCTTTAGGAGCTGGAGTAAAAAAAGATAAAATAAATGCTTATGCTTGGCTAACTATAGCAGCAAAAAACGGTTTAGAAGAAGCAAGAATAAAGAGAGATGAATCTGTATTACCAGGAATGACTGCCAAAGAAGTAGCAAAAGCACAAAGATTTGCAGAAAAGTTTTTTCATAAATAGCAATTTATACCGAATCGGTACATTCTAATTCTATTTCAGTAGCAAAATCGTCCAAATTTATTATGGAAAGATCATTATTAGTTCTTATTTTGTTAAGCTTTTCAAGCATAGAAATCGCTTCCAGTTTTCTCTTAGTATGAATCAAAAATTTAATATAATAATTTAGCTGATCAATGTACAGTTTATGCTGTATTCCTAATGAATTTTCTATAACATTTAGAGATTCCAAATAAGTAGTATTTGCCTTTTCATAGTTCGCTGTAACACGATAAATTTCTGCCAAATTATTTAGAGCTCCAGAAAAAGACATGGGATCATTATCTTGAAGCTTCTTAAATACTTCTAGTGAAATCAGTAACATCTTTTTTGCATTTTCAAGATTGCATTGAGATTTATATATAACAGCTAAATTATTTAAAATTTTTGCGTATCTTCTCTCGCTTTGTAAATTAGCCTTATTTCTAAAGTTTAGTAACTCTATGTATACATTTTTAGCCTCTTCCGTATATCCCAACTCGAACATTACCCCAGCTAGATTATTAAGAACTACTAAGGTCTTAGGGTGATTGTTACCTAAGCTATTTTTATATATATTAAGAGCCTTGATGTTTAATTCGTAAGAAATTTTAATTTTACCAGCTTTTTGAAACATCCCAGCCAGATTTGTAATAGAACCAGCTAAATATACTTCTCCTGGTTTGCCCATTTGTTCATATGCATATATTGCACCGCTATATAACCTTTCTGCTTGCTCATATTTTCCTAGAGATTCTTTAACCCTACCGAGATTATTTGAAGCCTGGGCTGTATACCTATGAAGAGGACCGTATACCCCCATTCTAATCCTAAAAGATTTTTCTA
>CAYMQD010000198.1:0-5225 GCA_964392475.1 uncultured Alphaproteobacteria bacterium | reverse complement strand
TAGCCGGAAAAATAAATGGCTTAGCACCTAGATTTTTAAGTGAATCAACAAGTGACCCAACAACTTTAGATATATTTGCCACTCCCCTACTACCTACTCCTACTGCAATTTTACTACCAGGCTTAACTAGGTCTTTAATCTCTTTCCTATCCATTTGATTATACACTGCTTCAGAAATACTAGGTAGACCTCTAGATTCAAATTTCTGTTTTACTTTTAACATTTTAGGTAAGGTAAAATCCAAGTTTCCAGAAATATTTATTTTAAAATAATCCAACATGCCTAGCCCTCCATATCGCTATGTATTAAACCACAATTAATTCATTTTACAAAACATCTCTTATATAATGTATTAAATTATATAATATTTTAACAAAGTACTGTTTATTACTATAACTTCTTACTAATATCATTTTCTAACATAGTAACAGAAAAAACACATAAAAATGCAAATAAAAAAGTCTCATTCATCCAATAAAAAATATACCAAAAAAGGTTTAGTACGTGCAAATGTCAAGATGTATTCGCTAAAAACACTATGGTTTAACACTGGAACTTTATGTAATCTATCGTGTAACGATTGTTATATAGAGTCCTCACCAAAAAATGATAACTTAGTTTACCTTTCGCTTGCAGAAGTAAAAAGTTTTTTAAATGAAATAAATTTACTAGGGTTTTCTACAAACCAAATTGGGTTTACAGGCGGTGAACCCTTCATGAATCCACAAATAATTGACATGATAAAAGAATCTATTAAGCATGAAAAAGACGTCTTAGTCCTCACCAATGCAATGAGACCCATGATGAAGCTAGAGAAGGATATTTTAAAACTTAGAAGATATAGGAAAAGAATTTGTTTTAGAGTTTCTTTAGATCATTTTACAAAAGTTAATCATGAGCATATAAGAGGAAAAAATAGCTGGGAACCGGCTATTAGAGGCGTTAAATGGCTAAACGATAATGGATTTTTAGTGCATATAGCTACTAGAATGGTTTGGGATAAAAGTGAAAAATTCATTAGAAATAATTTTAATGATCTTTTCAAAAATATTCAGGTTTCAATTAATGCATTCGACGCCAATCAACTTGTATTGTTTCCAGAGTTAAATAGTAGTATAGAGACTCCTGAAATCACTAATGAATGTTGGAAATTACTCAAAAAAAATCCAGAAGATATGATGTGTGCTTCTTCCAGAATGATAGTGAGAAGAAAAAATAGTTCAAAAGCTTCTGTTTTACCATGCACTTTACTTACTGATAGTGTTGATCACGAAATTGGTTACAACTTAAAAGAGAGTAAAAAAGTGATCTATTTAAACCACCCACATTGTTCTAACTTTTGCGTATTAGGAGGAGGAAATTGCAGCCCAAATTAGAATTAACAAACATCTAGACATAAGTTACCTTAATAACAATATACTATATTACTAAATCACGATGAAAATAATGAGATAATGAAAGTAATAAACAATGGAAGTAATGGAAATTATTGAAGACGAAAGTTTTCCCTACATAGCAGAAACAAAGAAATTTTTAGTTATGGTAAAACCTGTCTGGTTAGAAGATCATTCTGTACCAGACGAGAACAAATATGTTTGGGCCTACTATGTTCGCATAGAAAACCAAAGTGATAATACAGCACAATTAATGAGTCGCTACTGGAAAATAACTGATTCTTTAGGAAGGACACATGAGGTTAAAGGAACAGGTGTTGTAGGAGAACAACCTGTTCTAAAACCTGGAGATTCCTTTGAATACTCATCTGGAACGCCTTTAGATTGCCCAGATGGTATTATGGGAGGTGTATATTCAATGAAAGCTGAAAATGGCGAATCATTTGAAATAGATATCCCTACTTTCTCATTAGACTCACCTTATTCGCAACAGAGTATTAATTAGTTTTTATTTTTAAATATTCAATAATTCATATAATAGGGGAATAAAATGGATCAAGATACTGACTTGATTTCTAAAAATTTACCGTTTCCAAATCAACAAGATGTTGAACAAGCAATAATTACTTTAATAAAATGGGCAGGTGACGATCCTAGTAGAGAAGGTTTATTAGGTACTCCTGAAAGAGTAGCTAAAGCATGGAAAGAATATTGTAAAGGTTATTTAGAGGATCCTGAAACCTTTTTGAAACGTACTTTTAATGAAATAGAAGGGTATGACGAAGTAATAGTTCTTAAAGATATAAAATTTGTAAGTCATTGTGAGCATCATTTAGCCCCAATTATAGGATCGGCTCACGTAGGATACCTTCCAGATAAACGTGTAGTCGGCATATCAAAACTTGCCAGAGTAGTTGACTCTTTTGCTAAAAGGCTGCAAATTCAAGAAAAAATGACTGCCCAAATAGCAGATGTTATCGAACGTATTTTGAGGCCTAAAGGCGTAGCTGTTATAATTAATGCTGAACATCAGTGCATGTCTGCCAGGGGAATACAAAAGCCTGGTGTAAAAATGTTAACCTCAAGAATGTTAGGTGAATTTAGGGAAAACTCTTCTACAAGAAGAGAGTTTTTGAGTATGATAGGTTTTTCTAAATAAATATATAATAGCCTAAAGCATTTTGTTACTATGAATTTTCACTCGGTTTTTTATGTAATTGGCCTTTTAATTACCACCCTAGGCATAGCAATGTGGTTACCCGCATTATTAGATCTTTTTCTACATAACGGACTTTGGCAAGAATTTGCCTTAAGTGGAGCTATAAGCGTAATTATTGGTTGTGGTATGACACTTGCTTTTCGCCAAAAAAAAATATCTTTTGGTAACCGTGAAACATTTATACTTACCAGCTTTTCATGGATAGTTCTTTGCGCATTTGCCGCGTTACCATTGTGGGCTGCAGTGCCATATTTAAGCTATACTGATTCGTTTTTTGAAGCTACATCTGGTCTAACCACTACAGGATCAACAATTTTTACAGACCTAGATAATACACCCTATTCTATTTTACTTTGGCGCTCTCTCCTTCAATGGTTGGGCGGTATAGGTATTATAGTTATGGCTATTGCAATACTACCAACACTAAAGATAGGTGGCATGCAATTGTTTAGTTCAGAAAGAAATGAAATAACTGATGGGGTTAGACCTAGAGCCGCTCGCTTAGCTACCTCAATAGCTTTAATATACTTGTTGCTTACAATTACATGGACTTTACTTCTTTGGCTAGCAGGGCTATCAATTTTTGATTCTATTTGCCATGCTATGACAACAATAGCTACCGGTGGTTTTTCTACACATAACAATTCTATTGGATTTTACTCAGATTTATCAGTAGAAATAATTATTTTAATAGGCATGTTATTAGCAAGTCTTCCTTTTGCTTTATATTTAAATACTATAACAGGAAACAAAAAATCATTAATTAATGATAGCCAAGTCCGTTTTTTTCTTAGTGTTGTTTTTGTTTCAGTATTATTTTTAACTTTATGGAATTATTTAAAAAATGATAACACCTTTTTTGAAGCACTTAGGATTTCTGCGTTTAATTCTGTTTCTATAATAACTGGAACTGGATATGCAACTTCTAATTTTTCAGAATGGGGAACTTTCCCGACAGCTCTCTTATTTATACTAATGTTTATAGGTGGATGCACTGGGTCTACTACTGGGGGTCTAAAAATCTTTAGAATACAAGTTATAATCTCTCTAATTTTAAGTAATTTAAAAAGATCAATTTCTCCGCATATTGTTGCCACACCTACATACGATGGAAAACCCTTAAATGATCCAATAATAAATTCAGTAATAGTACTTCTATTTTTTTATACATCAGCAGTAGTAATAATAACTACATTACTCATGTTTTCTAATTTAAATATACTAACAAGCTTATCAGCTGCAGCTACAACTGTTGCCATTGTAGGGCCTGGTCTTGGCCCAATAATTGGACCAGCAGAAACATTTTTTAATTTACCTCAACATGTCAAATGGATATTATCATTTGCAATGATTCTTGGAAGACTAGAGTTTTTAACTATATTAGTACTTTTTATGCCTAGATTTTGGAACCGTTAATTTGTTGTAAAATTTTTCCACATCTGATTGCAACACTATTAGTGCAGGTACAATAAATAAAACTAGGATAGAAGTTACCAATAAACCAAAAATTAATGTAAGTGCCATTGGTTTAAGAAATTGTGCTTGCAAACTCTGTTCAAACATTAATGGTATCAATCCTCCTATAGTAGTTAGCGTTGTCAAAATCACAGCTCTCAGCCTCATAGAAGCTCCTTCTACAATAGCTTTTTCTATAGACATGTTATTATTTGATATAAGATCATCAATTGTAGATACCATTACGATAGAGTCATTAACAACAATTCCAAGTAAACCTAGTAAAGCCACGAAAGACAAAATGGTAAGATCAAATCCTGTTATCCAATGACCCCAGAATGCCCCTACTATGGAGAAAGGTATAATGCTCATTACCACCAGAGGTCTTGTATAAGATGAAAAGACGGCAGCTAAAATTAAATATATAATTATAAGTCCGACAATAGCTCCAATTTTCATATCTCCAAATGTATTTGCTTGCTCTTCTGTACGACCAGCTAAACGCCATTCTACCTCATAATCCTTTTTTAATTTGATGAGAGTATTATTAGCTATTGTATTAATTATTATATCAGGGTTAGCAATTGATTCGTCTATTTCAGCTGTAACTGATACTTCCCTTTTTCCATTCTCTCTTCTAATTATTGAAAAACCTTGTTCATACTCTAGATTAACCACTTCAAGTAATGGAATCTTTCCTATAGATGAAGAGTTGAGCACTATATTATTAAAAAATTCTATGGATGAGTATTTCGGATCATACCTTACAATTACCTCAACCTCATCTTCACCGCGTATAAATTTTACTGCCGTAATACCTTCTAATAAACCTCTCATATGTTCAGCCACTTCTTGGGTAGTAAATCCCAAAGCTTTTCCCCTTGAACTCAAAGTAAGAACCGCCTCTCTTTTACCTAAAGGCAAATTATCTGAAATATCTGATATTCCTGTATACTCCAGAAGGTTCTCTGATAGAGCTTCTGCAGCATCTTTAAGAGTTTTTATATCTCCTTTATCTGTTGTTAATCTAATATCAATATCTCGTCCAGGAGGCCCACCTCTTCTTTCTTGAAAAGTTAAATTATCTAACCCTGGCAACATTATGATTTCTTTACGCCACGAATCTATTACCTGAGAAGTAAGAATATTTCTTTCTT
>CAYMQD010000197.1:0-5383 GCA_964392475.1 uncultured Alphaproteobacteria bacterium | reverse complement strand
TCTTTATTCATATTTTTCTCTATATTTTTTTACCACTCTCAATGCAATAATATTGAGCAACAATGTCATTGAAAAAAGAGTTATACCTAATGCAAAAGCAGCCATAGTTTTAGTGCTATCAAATTCATGGTCTCCTACTAATAAGGTGACAATTTGAACTGTAACTGTTGTGACCGATTCAAGTGGATTAGCAGTTAATCTTGCGGATAAACCAGCGGCCATCACAACTATCATTGTTTCTCCAATAGCTCTGGAAATAGCAAGCATAAAAGATGCTACAATTCCTGGAAGCGCAGCAGGAATAATAACTTTTTTTATGGTTTCTGATTTAGTAGCTCCAACTCCATAAGAAGCTTCACGAAGATTTTGAGGAACCGCACTAATAACGTCATCTGATAGAGATGATATAAATGGAATAATCATTATTCCCATTACTAAACCGGCAGCCAAAGCACTTTCAGAAGATGCACTAAATCCTATATCTTCACATATTCTTCTTATAAAGGGCCCTACAACTAACGCAGCAAAAAAACCGTAAACTACTGTTGGTACTCCGGCTAAAACTTCTATAGTAGGTTTTATAATTTTTCTAGTTAAAGGTGAGGCATATTCTGCTAAATATATTGCAGAAAAAAGTCCAATAGGGCCAGCTAAAAACATAGCAATAATAGTAATTAGAAATGTTCCTGCAAAAACAGGTATGGCTCCAAAAGCACCTTCAGAGGCAACTTGTCCTTCTCTCAAAGCAGTTTGAGGAGACCATTGCAATCCAAAAAAGTAATCAAAAAAACTTACATTATTAAAAAATTTAGTAGTTTCAAAAATTAAAGACATGATAATCCCAATAGTCGTAAGGATAGCTATGACAGAGGATATAAATAATACTGAAAGTATAAACCTCTCTATTGCATTTTTAGCCATTAAAGACGGGTCGATTTTTCTAAAGGATGAAAGACATAAAATAATAGATAAAATAATGGTACAACTATAGCTTCCAACTGTAGAAAAATACTTTAGCTCTTTGTAGTAATCAACTGACATTTTAGGAACTTCAGCAAGTGACTTACCACCTTCAGCAACAATTATAATATTTTCTAATAAAAGCTTTTTTAGCGAATCTTCAGATGGTAGAAACTCTCCGGGTATACTTCTTAGTATTTCTATATTTATTAAATAAATAGATGCGATTTGCCATAAAAGAAAAAAAATTGTAGAAGGCACGGTAACCCACATAAGACAATAAATGCCGTAATGGCCAGGTTGTCCTCCTGAATTTTTACTAAATATAATTTTTTTTTTTGATCTATTTTTTCCAAAAAGATATGAAAAAAATCCTATAAAAATTATAAAATAAATTGGCAATGAAAACATACGTGGAGTATACATAAAGGTGAATGTTTTTAACACCCACCTTTTTTTATTATTATAATTTTTTAAGAGAAATTAATTGTGTAGCATTTTTTTTGAATTGAGACCTTTCATCTTCTGACATAGCTATTAATCCTCTTTCTTCTAAATAACCATCAGGCCCCCAAGCATCTAAGGAAGTAAACTCATTAAGAAATTCCTTTATACCAGGAATAACGTTAACGTGCTCTAATTTTACATAGATATAAAGCGGCCTGGAAACTGAATACTTTTTAGATGCAATATTTTCAAATGTTGGAGGGGCAGTGTCAATGATAGACCCCTGTAACGAGTCTTCATTCTCTAGTAAGAAAGAAAATCCGAAAACACCAAAAGCTCTAGGGTTTTCAATAAGTTTTTTTACTATTAAATTGTCATTTTCTCCTGCTTCTATGAAAGGACCATCTTCTCTTATTGATCTACAGGTAGCTTTATACTTTTTTTTATCTTGTTTTTTAATAGCCTTTAATGCAGGAAATGTCTTACAACCTCCTTCTATTGCTAACTCTTGAAACGCATCTCTTGTTCCTGATGTAGGAGGGGGCCCTAGTACTTCAATTGGTGTGTCAGGAAGTTGGTCTGATATATCTGACCATTTCTTATTAGGATTTGGTATTAATTTTCCTCCTTCTTTATTTCCTTCAGGAATATCTTTAGCTAAAGCTAAGAAAAGCTGTTTGCTAGTTAGACTCATGACCTTTGATTTTTTAGAATTAGCTAACACTATGCCATCATATCCTATTTTTATTTCAATTAATTCAATACCATTTTCTTTACAATTTTCTAACTCGCTTTTTTTTATTCTTCTAGAAGAGTTTGTAATATCCGGGTGACTTGTTCCTAATCCTTTGCAAAATAATTTCATTCCTCCACCTGAGCCTGTGGACTCAATTTTTGGAACTTTTATTCCTGTTTTGTTTCCAAAGTTTTCAGCAACTACTGTTGCAAAGGGATAAACTGTAGATGAACCAACTACGTATAATTGGTCTCTAGCATTAATGGTTCCCAAAAAAACTAGATTTAGTAAAGTTAGTAAAAATAATTTTTTAAACATATATTCTCCATTAGTTAAATAATAATTATTTATCTAATAGTTTTATTACAATATTATTACATTATCACAAATTAAGATTAAATTTTTCATACTACTAATATTAAAAGTAATAAATAAAAAATTTTTTAAATCGTAATGAATTTGTAACATTTTATATTTATCTTCCTTTTTAAGTTTTGTTAAAAGAATTTTAGGAAGGATATAAAGATGAATTTAAAAAAAAGCTTAATTATATATGTGGCATATATTTTTAGTCTTATAATGCTTAGCTTAAATGTGAATGCTGACTCACAAGTTGATAAGATAGATAGAATTGAGTCACAAGTTCAAGACGCTCTTATAAAAATTAATAGAATGGAAAAGGAAAATAAAGATGTTCCTTCATTAAAAGTAGGTCCTGGACTAAAGTTTAAATCAGGTAAAAATGAAGTTAAGCTTGGAGGCAGAATACATTTTGACGTTGGTTCTTATAAAAATGAAAAAGGCGCTAAATGCGAAGTCAATGATACAACTGGCGGGTCATGTTTAGTAAATGGAACTAACTTTAGAAGGATGCGTTTAGCTATGAGTGGCAAGTATGATGATTTTTATTATTATAAGGCATCAGTAGATTGGGGCGCTTCTGCTAAACAAGGAAGTGATGCAACAGATAATGCGTCAATAGATGAAGTATTTCTTGGATATAAATTAGCAAAGAACACAACATTTTCAGTGGGCAAGCAAAAAATGCCATTAGCTTTTGCTGAGTCTACTTCATCAAATGATATGGCTTTTATAGAAAGAGCGCCAAGTTTAGATGCAATGACAGATGAAACTATTGGACCAAAGAGAATGGGAGCCCAATTAAGAAATTGGAACAAGAAAATGGGTTATCTTGTGGAATTAGGCCTGCATGGGTCAAGTGATACTTTTTCAACGGAACAAACAAGTGAAGACTTTGGTTTAGGCGGTAGACTAGTTTATGCTCCTATTCATGAGAAGAAGCATGCCTTACATTTAGGTTACTGGCATAATAAAACTCTTGTAGATAATAGAAGAGGTGGAGCAGCAAGCGGCAGAGGAGCAACTGATTTACAATGGAACTATAGAATCGGTTTAAATATTGCTGATGAAAAGTTCTTAGATATGGAAGATGATGCTGACGATATGGGCTCATGGACAGATATGGAACATTATGGAACTGAACTAGCATACCTTTACGGTCCTGCATGGTTTCAAGCTGAATGGATTTGGGGCCAGTTTAATAGAGATCCTTTAGCTGGAGATACAAACACTTTCAGAAGTTATAAAGCCAACGGAGGCTACTATCAGTTTGGATACGTAATGGGTAGCGAAAGAAGGTATACTATTAAAAAAGGTGGATGGAAGGCTCCTAAAGTTAAAAATGATGCAGCTAAAGGAGGATCTGGAGTGCATGAAATTGCTATAAGAAGAGATCAACTAAGTCTAAACGATTTAGCTGATTCTGCTTCTACAGGTTTTACTATCAATGAAGGAACTCAAAAAACTTGGACCTTTGGTTACAATTGGTATTTAAACAACTCCAATAGAATTATGGTTAATTACATTCATGTTGATGTAGATTGTGAAGCAGTAAATAACGTTACAAGTGCTGCTTGTGGAGAATCAGCTGGAGGAATTACTAACGACCCCGATAACTATACTTCTATAAAAGCTTTAGGCGTGAGGTTTCAAACTAAATGGTAATACACTTAGTTAAATAAAAAAAATTATCAACAAAACTCCCGTAATGTTGATAAATCAAAATGCACTCCCTGGGTATTACTCAGGGAGTTTTTTTTAAAGTAAAGCTTACTGAAGTACCTTTTTTTTCTTCACTTTCTATTTTAAGTTTCCCTTTGTGGTTGGCAATTATTTCATCTACGATAGAAAGTCCTAATCCAGTTCCTTGTATATTTTGGCTTCCTTTTCCTCTATAGAATCTTTCTTTTATTTTTTCTAAATCAAATTTAGAAACTCCTATCCCATTATCTTTGATCAAAATATTTATATATTCCTTGTCGTCATTGATTTGAATTGAAACTGTATCTGAAGAATACTTGAAAGAGTTATTAAACAAATTATTTAATAAAAGCTCTAATTCCCATTTGTTGGCTATTAGAGAAGTTTTTTTACTAATATTATTTTCTAATTTTATATTCTTTTTTTCATTCTTAAAAAAATAGTTTTTTATAAACTCTGAAATAAATTTATGAAAGTTAACACTTTGATTTACTGCTAAATCTTTATTCATTTCCACTCTGGAAAGATCTAAAAAAGATTCAATTAATTTTTTTAGCCTTAGAGAGTTGCTAAGCAAATGTTTAGGAAAGTTTTTATTTTTTTTAATCGCTTCAGGATCGTGATTTATTATTTCAGATATTCCAATAATATTAGTTATAGGAGTTTTAAGCTCATGGCTTGCATTAGCTAAAAAATCATTTTTTTCCCTTAGAGATTTTGCTATCTGGCTTTGATCAATGAAAATTAATAAAAAAGTTGATGTATTTTTTATTTCTGAAAATAGGGCTTGTAATAAAACTTTATACGTTATGTTTTGATTTTCTACTTCATGATTGAATTGAAATTCCTTATCACTAACATCCTTTTGAAAGATATGATCTGAAATATCAAAATTTCTAAAGTGCTCATAAAGAAAAGATTTTTCTAGATCTAAAGAGAAAGCTTTTTTTGCAAAGTCATTTGTAAATAAAATAAATTTTTTTTCATTAATAATAATTATTGGTAGAGGTATAGAGTCCATTAGTTTTGAATAATTACTTTTAGCTTCTTCTATTTCAGAATTCAAGAATTGGTTTTTTCTTTCTAATGAAGCCCTAATTCGTAAAATTTCGTTACTAGGGTTTAAAAAAAAATTTACAATTGTTGGTTTGATATAAATATTGTCTTCAGAAAAATAGT
>CAYMQD010000196.1:0-3195 GCA_964392475.1 uncultured Alphaproteobacteria bacterium | reverse complement strand
AAGTTAAAATAGTAAACGATAAAGGTATTGAAGCAAAACAATATGCTCATGGGGAAATGTTAATAAGATACTCTCAGAATGAACCAAGAAGGAATTTTTTTAAAGGCTATTTAAAAGATCCTTTATCAACTAAACAGGCTTGGAAGGGTGAATGGTTTCACACAGGTGATATAGTTTATAAAGGTGATCAGGGTATGCTACATTTTGTAGATAGAAAGAAAAATATTATTAGAAGGTCTGGAGAAAATATTTCAGCAGCTGAGATAGAAAATATTTTACAGATTCATAATAAGGTTCATAGTGTAACTGTTATAGCTGTAAAGGATGAAATAAGAGAAGAAGAAGTTATGGCATGTGTTGTATTAAAAGTAGGCTATAATAGCAATTTGGATATTGCAAAAGAGCTTTTTTTATATTGTTTAAAAAATATTTCATATTATAAAGCTCCTGGTTGGATATTATTTCTTAAAAAATTACCTATGACTAGCACTAATAAAATAGCAAAATTCAAAATATTTAAAAAAGATCAAGATCCCAGAAAAAATAAGGATATATTTGACTTTAGGAATTTTAAAAAAAGAAATACTATGGAAAAAACTTAATAAAAATATATATTATTATTATGCAAAAAAATATTATACTGGCTGGTGGATGCTTTTGGTGTACAGAGTCAGTTTTCAAAAGTTTTAGAGGAATAATAGATGTAACCTCTGGTTATATTGGAGGCACAGTTATTAACCCTACTTATGAGCAGATTTGTACCGGTACAACTGGCCATGCTGAATCTGTTAAAGTTGTATTTGATGCAGAGATTATTTCTTTACGTAAGGTTTTAGAAATATTTTTTACCACCCATGATCCTACTCAATATCATCGACAGGGGAATGATATAGGAAATCAATATAGATCGGCAATCTTTTATAATGATATGGAAGATGAAAAAATTATTTCAAATGCTATCAATGATGCAAAGGCATTTTGGAAATCAGATATTACCACTGAGTTAAATAAAGATGGTATTTTTTATGAAGCTGAAGAATATCATCAGGATTATTTTAGTAAAAATCCAAATAATGTCTATTGTATGGCTATAATAAAGCCAAAACTTAATAAAATTAACAGTATTTATGGATCTTTATTAGACTTTAAAGTTTAGGTTTTCTTATAATCTTGGATAATAAATTCACTGGCTTTTTCTGCTATCATAGTGACCGGAGCATTGGTATTTCCATGAGGTATAGTAGGCATAATAGAAGCGTCTGCTATTCTTAGCTTATTTACTCCATGTACTTTAAGTTTATCATTGACTACGGATCCTGGATCAATACTTGGTTCTAACCCCATTTTGCAAGTTCCTACTGGGTGAAACATAGTTGTAGAAATATTTCCTACAGATGCTAATAAACTGTCAAAGCTCTTAATCTTATCTCCTGGTGAATATTCAACAGGTGAAAATGGTTTCATAGCATCTTGTGAACATATTTTTCTTGTCAATTTTATAGAATCAACAGCCACTTTTTTATCTTCATCCGCAGATAAATAATTTGGCTGAATTTTAGGAGGGACCTTATAATTTGGACTAATGGACTCTATAACACCTCTAGATACTGGAGAAAGGTTACATACACTTGCCGTTAACCCAGAAAAAGAATGTAAAGGTTCTCCAAATTTATCTAAGCTAAGAGGTTGTACATGATATTGCAAGTTAGCAGAGGAACGTGAAGGGTCTGATTTGGTAAAAATCCCTAACTGGCTTGGTGCCATAGATAGTGGTCCTTTTTTATAAAGTAAATATTCTAGACAAATATTCATTTTCCCCTTAAGGCTATTAAATTGCTCATTTAGTGTAGATGTATTATTAACTTTATAAATATTACGAACTTGAAGGTGATCTTGTAAGTTTTTTCCTACACCTTTAAGCTCACGATTGGTTTTAATACCAAGTTTTCTATGATTTATAGCATCACCTATACCAGATAATTGTAAGATATGAGGGCTTCCTATTGATCCAGCAGATAAAATTATTTCATGCCTTGCTTCTATATAATAATCTATGTCATTACAGTTAAAATTTACACCAATTGCAGTTTTTTCATCAAACTTAATGTTCTTAACTTGAGCGTTAGTAAGTATAGTTAAATTAGATCTTTTCTTGATTGGCTTTAAGTAAGCAGATACAGCGTTCCATCTTACTCCCTTTTTTTGGTTTACTTCAAAGTAAGAGGATCCTTCATTATCGCCTTTATTGAAATCAGGTATTTTTGATATTCCTGCTTGTAGTGAAGCTTCCCTAAAAGCTTCCAAAATTTCCCAATGCAATCGCATAGATTCTACTCTAACTTCTCCATCTGAACCATGAAATTTATTTTTACCCAGATAATGATCTTCTGATTTAATAAAATAAGGTAGGACATCATTCCATCCCCATCCATTATTTCCTAATTGTCTCCAGTGATCATAGTCGATGGATTGACCACGCATATAAATCATCCCATTTATAGATGAGCAACCACCTAAGACTTTTCCTCTTGGATAGTTAATTTGTCTTCCATTTAAACCAGATTCAGATTCAGTTTTAAAACACCAGTCAGCTCTAGGATTTCCCATACAATATAAATATCCAGCAGGAATTTTAAACCAATGCCAATTATCTTTTTTCCCAGCTTCTAAAAGTAACACTTTAATTTTGGAGTTAGCACTTAGCCTATTTGCTAAGACGCATCCGGCACTACCACCCCCAATAATTATATAATCAAAGCTGCTTATATTTTTTTCAAACATGGATTACTATTCTAATAATTTAATTACACGTTAATGAAAAAATTGTTATTAATTATAAAATGGATGGGGTAAATAATATATTTGTAAGTAGTTTAAATATAATTTATTAATTCCAAAGTTTTTCATATAAATTTTTTATCTCCTGGTGGCTAGGTATTCTAGGGTTATTATTTGGGGAACCAGAGTCCAAGGCTTGAGTGGCCATAATATCTAGTTTTTCCATAAAGTCATTTTTGTTAATCCCAAATTCTTTAGGTGTTGGAACATCTAAGTCTTTATTTAAGTTATACAGTTCATCAATTAATTGTTTGTTTGCACTCTCAATTTCTTCATTATTTTCAGAAATTCCCATTGCTTTAGAACATTCTGAATATCTTAAAGAGGCTGCAGGTAATGAGTAGTCTGTAATAGTTG
>CAYMQD010000195.1:0-7048 GCA_964392475.1 uncultured Alphaproteobacteria bacterium | reverse complement strand
TTTCTCAATCGCTTTGTGTGCAAATCTATTATTTATTATATCATGTAAAACAATTCCACCGTAGCTATGTATAGCATCATTTACTTCTGGTCTAGCGCCTAATGATGTACTCACTATAGGTACTTTGTATTTAACACACATTTCTAGGTCATGATCTAACCTAGCATTTGATTTATGCACTATCTGATTTACAGCAAAGGAAGCAGAGTGTTTATTACCCTTAACGTTATTATGGATTGATAATTCGGAAGTAATTTTAGATAGCCATTCATCTAATAATTCTTTTGGCCTTGCGTTTAGTGCTGGAAATGATCCTATAATACCTGATTTACATTGAGCTATGACTAAATCAGGATTAGAAATTATAAATAATGGGGCTCCTATGGCAGGTACACTTAAATTTTCTTTTAAAACACTTGGTAGAGTCATTGATTGTTCCATTTAAATTAATTTAACTTATAATAATATAGATGCATAATACAGGACATTTAGTTTTTAGTTGTAAAAATAGGAATTGTAAATGAAATATGATTTGTTAATAAAAAATGGATTAATGGTTGATGGAACCGAAAAAGCACCTGCACATAATAGTATAGCTATACAAGACGGAAAAATTGCGGCTATAGGTAAAGATATAACAGACGCAAATCGCATTATTGATGCAAAAGGTAATTATGTTATTCCAGGTTGGGTTGATATACATACGCATTATGACGGTCAAGCTCTTTGGGACCCTTTAATAACCCCTTCTTCCTACAATGGCGTTACAACTGCAATTTTTGGAAATTGTGGTGTCGGTTTTGCCCCTGTAAGACCTGGAAAAGAAAATTATCTGATCAATCTTATGGAAGGAGTTGAAGATATTCCAGGAAGTGTACTTGCAGATGGCATAAATTTTAATTGGGAATCTTTTCCAGAATATTTAGATTCTTTAGATTCCATTCCGAGAGTGATGGATATAGGAGCTCAAGTGCCACATGCTGCACTAAGATTTTATGTTATGGGAGATGATGGTGCGAAGTATAACGTCAATCCAAATGATGACCAAATACAACAAATGTCGCAAATATTAGAATCTTCTTTATTATCTGGGGCATTAGGTTTTTCTACGTCCCGCACTACTAAACACAGAGCAGCAGATGGAAGTGTAACCCCTACTCTATCATCTGGTGATGCGGAGCTAATGGGACTAGCAAAAGGAATGAAGAATGCGGGGCTAGGAGTAATTCAGTGTAATTCTGATATGGGGAATGGTGAAATGAATATATTAATCAATGCTGCTAAAGAAGCACAAAGACCGTTATCCGTACTTTTAATACAGTATAATGATTTTCCAGAACGTTGGAGGGAAACATTAAAACATATAATAGAAGCAAATAAAAACGGATACCCTACTACAGGTCAAATAGGTAGTAGACCAATAGGTGTTCTAATGGGTTTTGAAACTAGTTTAAACCCTTTTAGCACACATAATGCTTGGAAAAAAATAAAACATTTAGGGCTAGAAGAAAGAACGAACCTGCTTCAGAATGACAAAAGTATTCGTAAATGTATGCTTTTAGAAAAGCCTAAGAATAAGCACACTGCTTGGGTAGAAAAGGCATTTAACAGAACTTACATTTTATCTTTGCCTCTTGATTATGAACCACTTCCTGAAAAAAGTATTCTCAATATTTCTAAAATTGATAATGTTGATCCTTGGGAAATAGCTTATGATACACTTGCTAATAAACCCAACGAGGCTTTTTTAATGCATACTTTTGAAAATTATACTTATGGAAATTTAGATGTAATTCAAGAAATGCTTGAATCTCCTTATACTATATGTGGCGTAGGAGATGGTGGTGCACATGTAGCTACTATTTGTGATGCAAGTTATCCTACCTTTATGCTTCCATATTGGTCTAGAGATAGAAAGAAAGGAAAAAAATTCAGTATAGAATATTTAATTTCAAAACAAACAAAAAAAACTGCAAATACATATGGTCTATATGATAGAGGAAGTATAGAGGTTGGAAAAAGAGCGGATATAAATATTATTGATTATGATTGTCTTTCTCTAGACTTGCCTGAACTAGTTTATGATTTACCTTCAGGAGGAAAAAGATTTATTCAAAAAACAAAAGGGTATAAAAATACTTTTGTGAATGGAGTTGAAACTATGGTAGAAGGTGAATTTACTGGTTTGAAACCAGGAAGATTAATTAGGTCCAATTTAATAAATAAATAGATTAGGAAAGTTATATGACTGAATCACTTTTAGTAGAAAATAAAAATAACGTCTTAATAATTACAATGAATAGGCCAGAAAGCCGAAATGCTTTAACTTCAGAAATGCTTGATTCTCTTTTAGAAAGTCTAACTTTAGCATCAAACGATGATAAACTAAAAGCTGTAGTTCTTACAGGTGCTGGATCAGCATTTTGCTCAGGTGGAGATATTAAAAGTATGGCTGATACAGGATATGACCAATTTACAATTCAAGAAAAATCAGCAAGTTTGAGAAGATTTATGGAATCTTCACGTCTACTTCATGAAATGCCTATACCAACTATTGCAATCATCCCAGGAGCTGCGGCAGGTGCAGGATTTTCATTAGCTTTAGCGTGTGATTTAAGAATAGCTTCAGACAATGCAAAATTTACTACAGCCTTCGTAAGAGTTGCTTTTTCTGGAGATTTTGGTGGAAGTTATTATCTTACAAAAATAGTTGGTACAGCAAAAGCTAGAGAATTATATTATTTAGGAAACGTTTTAAAATCAAATGAAGCACTTGAACTTGGCATAATAAATAAAATGGTTTTGCAAGAAAACCTACTCCAGGAGTCAGAAAATTTAATAAAATACTTTGAAAATGCTCCTCCTATTGCTCTTAGATATATGAAAAAAAATATGAATGTTGCTGAAAAAGGAGACTTGAAAGCTTCTTTGGACCTAGAAGCTCTACATCATACTATTTGTGGCAACACTGAAGATCATAAAAATGCAGCCAAAGCCTTTTTAGATAAAAAAGATCCTGTATTTATAGGAAGGTAGTAATAAAATTTATGGATATTAATTCTGGTGAAAATGTAACTTATGAAAGTCAAATTAAAAAGCTATGGGACCATATAAAAGGCTTTCATGTAGTTCATTTAATTTACACTGGACATAAACTTGGTTTATTTGATTTGTTATCTAAAATAGAAAAAAATCAAAGTCTTTTGATAGATGAAATTGCTATTAATAAAAACTTAAACAATCACTCACTATATACGTGGTGCAATACTGCCGTTGCTTGGGGCATTATAGAATATGTTGATTTAGGTAAAAGTATTCGTCTTGCCCCTTTTATGAAAGAATTATTGACAAATCAAGGTGACCCAAGGTGCATAGTTCCTTATTTTCTAGGATGTATAGATCATTTTGGCCCTGATATGAAAAAACATGAACAATATATGTTTTCTGGGGAAATAAATAGTTTTCAAGATCATAGCGATGACTTTTCTAATTCTATAGCAGATATAACAGAAGGGCTGCAAACTTTAATGATTTCTCATATTATACCTAAAATAAAAAACATGGATAAAATATTAAGTTCTGGGGGAACCTTACTCGATTTTGGATGTGGCAGTGGACGTTTATTACTTAAGTCTGCTAAAAAATGGCCTAAATCTAAACTATTTGGAATTGAAATTGACGATTCAGGTATAATTGCAGCTAAAAAAATTATTAATGAAGAAAAATTATATAATCAAATAGAGCTCTTTAAATCGATTGATACAAAATTAATTAAAAATTCTACAATCGATATTATCACAATGGTCGAGGTTCTTCATGAAATTCCTACTATAGAAAGAGAAAACATTTTTCAATACTGTAATAATATTCTTAAACCTGGAGGATTATTTTTAATATTGGATGAAACTGCTCCAAATTTAGATGAATTAATGAATGAGGAATATCACTTATCTATTCAAACTCAATACAATGAAATGACTTGGGGTAATGTAGTTCCTACTGCAATAGAACAAGATGAGTTATTAAAAAAAACTGGGTTTATAAATAGTAAAAGAACACATATAGGAACAGGATTTACACTTATTGAAGCACTCAAATTATAAATAGGTACATTTGTATCATATTTTATTTTTACTTTTTTGATCCTCTATATAATTCTCTAATTTATTTATGATATTTAGCTTTTCATTAACGATGTTGCATTGATAATCTGTAACTTTCAGCGTTTCTCTATTTAATATACAGATACCTTTTGGGCAGCTTTCGTGTTCCCATTCTATATATCGAGTTAAAATTCTATATTTTACTTTATAAAATTTTTTTACTTTATACCCTTCTATACTGTATTTGGTAATATAATGCTTTGAAAACCAGTATCCATCATATTCACTCTCATCATATTCAAGATAAGATTTATACTTTGAACAAAGTAAACCTTTTCCTTCAATATTATTTGCTAGTGTAATGAAAGAGTAAAGAGTAAAACATATACAGTATATTATCGTTTTTAGTATCATTAAATTTAGTAGTTATTATTTTATTAACTTTAAAAGTTAGTTATAATTTATATAAATTTACTTTAAAGTAACAGTTTAACTAAATGCATAATAAAAATATAGACTCTAGAAAATATATATATGCCTAAATTAGAAATGATTTTAATTCTTATAGTATCTTTTTTTCTTTTTATTATATTTTTATTAAAAACTAGAAAATTTCTTATACAAAGAAGAAAACAAAAAAAAGCTAAAGATCGTTTATTAATTTTTCAAAATCTTATTGATGATGCACAAAATAAAAATAAAAAAGCTATGTATAACTTGTCAAATTGCTATTTAAAAGGTGAAGGAACTGAAATTAATTATACTGCAGCTTTTTATTGGGCTTATAAAGCTGAATCTACTGGATATAAAAAAGCTTTAAAATTAAGAAACTTAATAGAAAAAAAAATTACAATTGATCAAAAAGCTGCTGCTGTATTAAGGATAGAAAATGAATTAATAAACAATTAGAATAAATTTAATTTTTATCTTTATTATTAAGCTATATTATTTCTGTATTAGCTAGTAAATTACTAATAAATTAATATTAAGTTATACTGGAAGAGAAACATGCGAAAAATTTCTAGACGAGAAGTATTTAAATCAGGATTAATAGTGTCAGGGATATCAGCATTTTCCTCCAAAGCTATAGCAAAAACTGAATATAACTGGAAAATGGTAACCTGTTGGCCTAAAAACTTTCCAGGATTAGGGGGTAGCGCCAATAGATTAGCCAAAAGAATTGAAATAGCTAGCAATAATAGAATAAAAATTAAAGTATACGGCGCAGGAGAAATCGTACCAGCCTACGAAGTTTTTGATGCAGTAAGAAATGGCATCGCTGAAATGAGCCATGACTCTCCGTACTATTGGCTATCTAAACATCCTGCAACATCCTTCTTTTCAACTGTTCCATCTGGATTAAGCTCTAATGAGCAAACATCTTGGATAATACATGGGGGCGGACAAAAATTATGGGACGAACTTTATGAAAACTTTGGATTAAAAGGCTTTCCTGCTGGTAATGCTGGATTACAAATGTTGGGTTGGTATAGCAAAAAAATTAATAGCTTAAGTGATTTAAAGGGATTAAAAATTCGAATGTCTGGAATGCATGCCGAAGTCCTTAATAGATTAGGTGCTACTACTGTAAACCTTCCTGGAGGAGAAGTTATGACATCATTACAATCAGGTGTAATAGATGGAGTTGAATGGGGAGGACCCTGGATGGATTTAGCATTTGGATTTTATAAGATTGTAAAATTTTGTTATGGACCTGGGTTACATGAACCAGGAGCAAACTTTTCTTTAACATTAAATAAAAATTTATTTGATTCTTTACCTCTAGATATTCAGGCTATTATTCGTGATGCATGCCTAGCGGAACTTACAGAAAGTTTAGCAGAATTTAATTATCAGAATGCTATTTGTTTTAAAATTTTAAAAGATAAACATGATGTACAAATGCTAAAACTTCCAAAGGATGTTATAGATTCTTGGATTAGTATTAGTAGAGAAGTAATAGAAGATGTGGCTAATCATGATGAAATTTCTGCTAAAATTTATAAAAGTTGGAAAACATATAGAAATAATGCATTAGATATTGCCCCTTTTAATGACTTGGGATTCTTAAAAGCTAGAGAAAAATATACATAACTAATATTTATAATCTCTTAATGCCTTATATATATCATCAGGTATTTTACAGCTTTGCTTGTAAAATAATAATTTTTCTAAATATTTAACTGCATAATTACAGCTAATTCCGACGATATTTTTATACGGACCTGTAGCATCAATATAAGTCGCTTTACCTACTCCAGCATCCATATCAGATTTTCTAACTATTGCTGTCCAAAACTTATTTCCTCTATCATCTTTTTGTTCACAAGTGGCTTCTAAGCTAACACCTTCTAGATTTCCTTCAATTTTTCCATAACAAAATGTGCTGCCATATCTTCCTAAGTTGTCAGTCCAAGATCCATGAACTTCTATTAAAGAAAATTTACTACCATCTGTAAAAATAATTTCTTTAATTGCAGAACTTGCGCTTGACTCATATATATATTCACCTGCCATAGAATAATTCTTATTGGAAATGAAAAAATATAGTAAAATTATAATATATTTTTTCAATCTCTTAAATTTCCTACTACCATAGTCCTTCCTTTATCAAGTATAGTGCCTGATTGGAGATGTTTTTGTAATTTTATATGAAAAAATTTAGAAAGTTCGTTTAGGGTATTATTTATACTAGGATGTTCAAATCTAAGAGGATGAGATTCAAATATTATTATCCCATCTTTAGATAATAATTTACTACATTTAAAAAAATATTCGTTTAATGTGTGTGAGGTTTGGTTATCGATAGTTGCATGGTTGGCTAATGACAATACAACATCAAAATGTTTATTAGTTTTATAATTTTCAAACTTTTTTGCGATGAAACTTATATTTTTATTTTTTAGATATTTTGCTCTATGTTTAGATATATTTACTAGAAAAGG
>CAYMQD010000194.1:0-3217 GCA_964392475.1 uncultured Alphaproteobacteria bacterium | reverse complement strand
AAGATAGCAGTTGTTTTTCTTCATTATACTTAAGTGCTTTAGCGTATAGTTGAACTTGATATTGAAGTTCTAAATTATTCCATGTGATATTAAAATCTGGATTAACAATGACTCTTTTAACCTTATTCCAATTGTTAACTTTTTTATAATTAATTTTTTTATCAAATGAGGCAATATATGTTAGGATATCTTCCATTTCTTTTTCTTCAATCTTTTTTCCTAGATTTTTAAACCAAGAAATTTGATCTATTGATTTTGTAATTGATTCGATTTTAGATATAGACATACCGTTGCACTAATTAAGTAATTTTTTTTTCTCTCCACAATCCTAATAATTCTTGTATAGGTCTATCTGAAAAACTAAATATAATCGAATCTTTTTCAGAAAAATGTTTTATTTTAGACCAAGAAGGAGCTACAAAAGTATCCTTAGCTTTCCATGAGAACATCTTTTCATTTATTTTAGACTTTCCTTCTCCTTCTACAACATTAAATACTATACTTTCTGTGCTTTGATAACATAGGCTCTCAAAATTTCTAGGAAAAAGTTGCATGAAAGTAGCAATTGTGGGTATTGCGTAAGAACCATTTGTAGGATTTACATATTTAAGTTTTACTCCTTGGTAAGGGTCTATGTTACTTTTAGAGAGCATACCGTATAAAGCAGATTTTGATTTTGAATATGGATAAGAAAATAGTGGTGATGCAGATCCAAGACTATTCGCTTGATAATTATCAGGGATTAAGCCATTAGAATATCTTGATAAGCTAATATTTCCAGAATGTGTGTTAGACTGTTTTATGAGTGTAGATTTTTCGGAAAAACTGCTATTTAAAAACTTTACTAAGGGTATGTCTAATCCATCTAACCAAATCACATAGTCATTTGTTTCATTTCCGTGGTCATGCCAGGACCAATTAGGAGTTATTATAAAATCACCTGGCTTCATAATTACTTTTTCGCCATCTACTGTTGTATATGCTCCTTCCCCCTCAATTATAAAGCGTAAAGCTGACTGGGTATGTCTGTGATTAGGTGCTATTTCTCCAGGTAAAACCAATTGCATGCCTGCATATAGAGTATTAGTGATACGGGATTTACCCATCAATCCAGGATTTTCAAGTATTAAGACTCTTCTTTCTGCTTCTTTGGCAGTAATGAGATCCCCTGAATCTATAATATGTTTTTTTATTTCATTAAATTTCCACATGTGAGGTATAGCGTCATCTTGGGGTGCTTGAGTTACCAATTCATCCAATACTTCCCACAATGGTGTCATGTTCTGTTTTTTTATTGTTTCATAAAAATCTTTACGGTTATTGTGGCTCATAAAACCTTCCTAGAAGTTAATAAAAATTCGTATGTAATACTATACAATAGAAGGAAGTGATAAATTCAATTTATCTATAACTAGTGAGTTAACCTGCTTAATGTAATCGTCCCTCATTTCATCATTGGTGCGTTGTTTAATACCCCATTTTCTATATATTTTATTATTCTCTGAATTTGATCTTCCAAAGAAGGGAGGAAGCATAGGATAATATCTGTCAATAGCATCTTGTATATTATTAGTTCCTTTTTTTGTTTTAAGAAGCTCTTTAGTAAAGTCCTCACCAAATTTTGCATGAAATTGTTCTTCAGGCATTGTCATTCTAGCAAGTTTTTGAAGTGGAATAAAACTGCAATGAAGCAGGTCTTCAACCTGAATTATTTCAGCTAAATCAGCTAGCAGTTTAATTACACAAAATTCCGCCCACGATTTTAAAGGGAATTCAAAAATGGAAAGGGGTTTTTTCCCAGCTGGAGTTAGTTGTTCATCTGGAATATTTAATTCCTTTCCTAGATCACGAAACCTTACATGGTGACCATATTCCTCCATGGCCACTCTACAGGTTAGCCATTTAGCATAGGGGTTAGGGGCTAGAGCAATAGCGGGTTCATCAAAAACTTGGGCGCCATAAAGCTCATTGACTGCATGGCTTCTTACAATTCTGCAAATAGCATTTGTAAGTTCAATATCGTGTTTTTCCAATTCTTTTACAGAATTAATTGTTGGTGCAACAAATTTAGTTTTTAATTTCATAATATACTTACCTTATATTAATTTACTGGGTCAGAAGAAAAAACTTCTAGATCTGTTTTTAATTTTGAGAATTGTTTTTCAAAATTTTCTAAAATTTCTATTTCTAAACTTGTAATATCATTTGATTCTCTAGTGAATTTATCTTTTATATATGGGTGATCAAAAAGAAATATTTCCCTGGCTCTCACTCCTAGTATTTGCCCTGTAACTCCAGAACCCAAGTCTCCACTCAGTAAGGCTACCACATCTGCTACAAAGTTTGAATTTATACTTAAGGCTTTTTCTTTATACTGTTCCTGTTCTATATTTTGAGGAATAATACTTTTAGTAACTCTCGTAGATGCAAACGGTGCTATGGCATTACAAGATACCTTAGATCTTAACATATCATGAGCAGTGACTTTTGTAAGTCCAATTAAGCCAGCTTTAGAACTAGCGTAAGCGGCTTGTCCAAAATTTCCATACATTCCGGCAGTAGAAGTGATGTTTATTATTCTCCCCCAACCTTTGTTTCCTCCTCTGCCATCTTTATATTGTTTTTTTAAAATAGGAGATATATTTCGTATGACATTAAATGGCCCTAGCAAGTTTACTGCAATAACTTTTTTAAAATCTTTCTCATTTGTATTAAAAATAAAAGAATCTCTTAGTATAGCAGCATTATTAATAACTATATCTAGCGAACCATAACAATCTATTACTTCTTTTATTGCTGATTCACATTCCTCGTAATTAGACACATCACATGGGATGCCAAGACATTTATCATCTCCCAAAGTTTTTGCAGTTTTAAAAACAGCGGTTTTGTCCTCGGGACTTCCGTCTATTTTATATCCAGGATCCAATATAGCTACTTTGGCTCCATTATCTATAAAAGTTTTAGAAATAGCTAATCCTATTCCTTGAGACCCTCCAGTTATTAATGCAATTCTACCCTCTAAATACTTAGTCATCTTGTTTCTTTTCCATAATTATTTTTTATTTTCTGGATCATCATACTGGGTAAAAAAAGCATCAGCATGAATCCTAGATTTTGGCACTCCCATTTTAAATAATATTTCTTGAGCAAATAAAACCATTTCAGGTTGCCCTGCAATATACGCAGTGTAATCTTCAAAGTTTTCTATATCTTC
>CAYMQD010000193.1:0-4656 GCA_964392475.1 uncultured Alphaproteobacteria bacterium | reverse complement strand
TTCAATATTTTTATCGGATCCTAATTTTTTTCCTTTACTGCTTATAACAGAATCTGTTTTCGTTTTTTTGTTAGATTCTTTTTCAGAAATATTTGATTTTGCTTCAAGTGCGGCACCAAGAATATCTCCTAAAGAAGCTCCGGAGTCAGCCGATCCATAATTTTCCAATGCAGCCTTTTCTTCCTGGCCCTCAAGGCTTTAAAAAGATAAGGATACCATATGTGACCGCCTATCAACATTAAGAAACAATGCATCAATTATTTCTCCTACAGCAAAACGATCAGTTTTTTGCTCACCACGATCTCTTGCCAACTCTGCTTTTTTGATAGCGCCTTTAGCTATCTTATCAATTGCAACCTGTATAGCTGTATTTGTGACCGCTTCTACTACGCATGTTACCACATCATTTTTTTTGTATTTAAAACTTCCTGATTCATCTTTAAGTGGGTCACTTGTTAATTGTTTTATACCTAAACTAACTCGATCTTTATCAAGATCGATTTCAATGATTTTGGTTTTAATTTTATCACCTTCTTTATAATTAGATATTAAATCCTCGCCACTTTTGGTCCAGTCAATATCCGAAAGATGAACTAATCCATCTATATCTCCAGGTAATCTAATAAATATACCAAACTCAGTAACACTCCTAATTTCTCCTTCAATTTCTGAACCAACAGGATGCTTTTCTGATAACAAGAGCCAAGGGTTTGGGGCTGTTTGTTTCATACCTAAACTTAATCTACGCTTTTCTTTATCAATTTCCAAAACTACTACCTCAACTTCTTGGCTGGTAGATACTAACTTAGATGGTTGCCCATTTTTCTGAGTCCAACTCATCTCACTAACATGAACTAGACCTTCTACTCCTTCTTCCAGTTCAACAAACGCCCCATAATCAGTCACATTGGTTATACGCCCCGTAAATTTTTGCCCTACTGGGAACGCATTATCCACATCCTTCCAAGGATCTTCTTCAAGTTGTTTCATTCCTAGACTAATACGTTGAGTTTCAGTATTAAAACGAATCACTTTTACTTTTACCTGTTGGCCTATTGTAAGTAATTCATTTGGATTTGTAATTCTTTTCCATGAAAGGTCTGTAACATGTAATAATCCATCCACGTCTCCTAAATCTACAAATGCACCGTAATCTGTAATATTTTTTATAGTTCCATCAAGCACTTGACCTTCTTCAATATTTGAGACTAATTCAGCTCTTGCTTCCGCTCTAGATTCCTCAAGAATAGATCTACGTGATACGACTATATTTCCCCTTTTTCTATCCATCTTCAGAATGTGAAATATTTGATTGGATCCAATAAGCCCTCCAGGATCTCTCACTGGCCTTACATCAACTTGACTGCCTGGAAGAAAAGCTATTGCCCCTCCTAAGTCAACTGTGAATCCACCTTTCACTCGACCAAATATAACTCCTTCAACTTTTTTGTTTTCACTGTGAGTTTTTTCAAGCAACGTCCATGCTTCTTCTCTTTTAGCCCTCTCTCTGGAAAGAACAGCTTCCCCTAGCCTATTTTCTGTTTTTTCTAAAAAAACCTCTACCTTATCCCCTATTACAGGGACAGGACCTTTTCCTTGAATTGTAAATTCTTTTAAAGCCACCTTTCCTTCAGCTTTGTATCCAATATCTATAACAGCAAAATAGTTTTCTATACCAACTACAGTTCCTTCAACTACCTTTCCTTCAGCAACCTTAGATGAAGCCATCGATTCTTCAAAAAGTTCTTCAAAATTTTCACCCTTATTAGGGTTTTCAAAACCTTTGCTTACATTTTCTATTCTTTTATCCATTTCTTTCTTTCTTTATTAGATACAATACACTTCCAGAAATACTTAACTTAACGTTTATAAACATTTAAATAGGTTAAAGTAATAAGATTGGCAACTTTTCTTCTATAATTTTACATGCCTTTAAAAAAACCTCGTCCCTATTCAAAGTGCTAGTATCAATTACCTCTGCTCCCTCAGCAATCTTTAAGGGTGCTTCTTTTCTCTCCATATCGCGTTTATCTCTAGCTTCCATTTCCCTTTCAATGTTCAAGTTTATAACGTCGACTCCCTTTAAACGCAACTCTTCTATACGCCTTTGTGAACGGATATGTAAAGAGGCAGTTACAAAGAATTTTAATGATGCATCTGGTAAAACAACTGTACCTATATCCCTCCCATCTATTACTGTCCCTATTTTCTCTTTAGGAGGGAATTTGGCAAAATTCCTCTGAAAGCCTAAAAGTAAATTTCGAACCTCACTTTTTGCAGCAACTAATGAGGCTATTTCACCTATTTTTTCATCTCTTAAATATGGGTTATTAAAATCAAATTTAGAAATTTCTATATCATGTACAGCTTTAATACACAACTCAGTATTTCTAGGATCATACGAATATTTCACTATGTTATAGGCCACCGCCCTATATAACGACCCGCTATCTAAATGCTCTAAATTGAAGTGCATTGCAAGTCTAGAAGCTAATGTTCCTTTTCCTACAGCTGCAGGTCCATCTATTGCAATACTAGGATAATTCATTTAGATTTTTCATTCTATTGAAGCGCCTATACTGTTAATTAAACTGTAAAAACCAGGAAAACTTGAGTCTATTGTTTCAGCCCCTTTTACCTCTATAGGATGTTTTGAAGCTAATCCCATAATTAAAAACGACATAGCTATTCTATGATCTAGTTTTGCATCTATCGAAGCACCACCATAAGGAATATTACCATTGCCTTCTATTACTATATTATCTTCTTGTCCACTAGCCTCTACACCACACGCTTTCAAGTTATTTATTATTGCTGTAAACCTATCGCTCTCCTTAAATCGTAACTCTGCCAGTCCTTTCAATACAGTCTTTCCTTTTGCAAATGAGGCAGCAATAGCTAATATTGGATACTCATCTATAAGCATTACAGAAAGTTTCTCATCAACTTCAATTCCTTTAAGCTTTGAATTTTCTATCCCTATGTCTACTATTTGTTCATTTCCTTTATACCTTGTTTTACTTATTTTTATATTTCCTCCCATCTTTTTAAGAAGATTAAAACACTCAACTCTTAAAGGATTAAACCCTACACCTTTTAAAGTAATACGACTTCTAGGTACTATCAACGCAGCTACAGCAGGAAAGATTGCTGAAGAAGGATCAGCTGGTATTTCGATATTTGCGGCACTTAAATTATATCCTCCTGATACAGATACCGTATAAACCCGATCAACATTTTCTGTAAGGATTCTTGCTCCAAAAGCTTTAAGTAGCCTTTCAGTATGATCTCTTGATTTCAGAGGTTCTCTTACTTTAGTAATTCCTCTTGCTGAAAGCCCTGCAAGTAAAATAGATGATTTAACTTGAGCAGAACCTTTATAATTAACAAAATCTATCGGCAATATTTGTCCAAATTGGGCCGCTCCAGTAATGGTTAAAGGCAATGTAACTCCCTGAGATGTAATAATATTAGCACCCATTTCTTCTAAAGGAGTTACTACTCTGTCCATTGGCCTAGCGCTAAGTGATTCGTCTCCTATTAAAGTAGATGTACTAGCGCTTCCAGCTATTGCCCCCATCATTAGCCTACAACCTGTTCCACTATTTTTAAAGTCTATAGCTGTATTAGAATTTAAAAGACACCCTATACCTACTCCATTAATAATAATATTGTTGTTATCTAGGAGATTTACTTGCGCTCCTACAGCTCTTATAGCTTCTAATGAGGCCATAGTATCAGAACTCTTTAACAACCCTTTAATCTTTGTTTGACCAATAGCCATAAGACCTAGTATTAAAGATCGGTGCGATATTGACTTGTCGCCAGGGGTACTAATTAAACCATTTAAATTTCGTATAGGCTTTGAAACTAAAGTACTATTCATAATGTATTTCACCCAAAAATATAAATTTAGAAATATATGAATAAATATTATAAAAATATATTTACATATAATTTATAGATATATTTAACATAAACCTAGAACTTATCATTTAAAAATATAATATAAATAGATAGTATCTTAATTAGGAGACATATATGGAACAATCTAAACTTGGAAACAAACAAATCTGTGAAAGTTGCGGTACACGCTTTTTTGATTTTGGCAAAACTGAAATTAAATGTCCTAATTGCGGACATGTTAAGCTGCAAACTAAGCAGTTGACTCAAAAATCAGAAAAAGAAAAATTTAAACCAAAAAAAATTGAAACTAAGAAGCCAGAAGTTGAGAAATCTGAAGATATTGATATGGAAATTGAAGATAATAATATATCAGACGACACTTTTATACTGGAAGAAATGGACGATTTTGAAGAAATAGAAATAGAGGATGGAAAAGATAATAATAATGAAAATTAGACATTTTGTATCTATCTTTTTGTTCTTATATCTCTAGATTGTTTAAGCATTATTCTGGGGCCGTAGCTCAGTTGGGAGAGCGCGTGAATGGCATTCACGAGGTCAGGGGTTCGAACCCCCTCGGCTCCACCATAAAAGAAACTACAAAATTATTTATATAGATAAGCGTATATTGCAAACCTAACATGCGCAATTATAAGCACTCAATGTGATAATATACCTTTATAAGAACTTAATATAATAATATACCTTTATTTTAATATGTTATCATAATATTAGTTTAGTTATTTATAA